>NC_014934.1:2138654-2444176 GCF_000186265.1 Cellulophaga algicola DSM 14237 | reverse complement strand
CTTCAAAATTAATAGCGCTAATTTTTACCTTCTTACCTTTCTTAATATTAATTACCATGCTCTGCGCATTGGCTTCAGAAGTATCAATAGCAGTAGCAATAGCCACCTTAGTATTTAAAAACCCCTTCTTTTTATATTTATTTTGAAGGTAATTTTTAGTATTCGCTATAAGGTTTTCAGTAATTTTTTTACCTTTTTTAAGATCGGTATCTTTTAAAATATCATCTATCTTACCTTTCTTTACTCCATATATAGTAACATTAGAAAGTGTAGGTCTTTCTAGAATATTCAATTCTAAAAATATACTTTCTCCTTCTACTTTTGTAATGTAAAAACTTATATCACTAAAAAGTTCTAAGTTCCACAACTTATTAATTATGGCACTAATCTCTTCTCCTGGAATTGTAATAGGCTGTCCGTCCCGTAAACCTGTATAGGTTTTTACTGTTTGCTCATTGTAACTTTGAAGTCCCGTTACTTCTAAACCACCTAGTATATATTTTTTACCTTCCTCATAAGAAGAAGCTTCTTGTGCGGAAGAAAATAGTGCGGTTAAAAATAAAATAAAAGTAAATGCTAATTGGGGAGAGGTGATTTTTTTTACACCTCTAGATAAGTTGTTCGCTAGTTTTTCCAAATCTTCGTTCTCTATTTTGGTAATTTAAAATTGCTTCAACCAAATGTTGCTCTGTAAAGTCGGGCCATAAGACATTTGTAAAATATAGTTCAGCATATGCAATTTGCCAAAGTAAAAAATTACTAATCCTATGCTCTCCACTTGTACGTATAAGCAGGTCTACATCAGGTAAATCATGCGTGTAAAGATGGGTATTAATAATGGTTTCGTCAATATTTTCTGAGGAAATTATATTATTTTTAACTTTGATACTTATCTCTCGTATAGCGTTTTGAAGCTCCTCTCTAGCCCCATAACTAAGCGCTAAAGTTAAAGTCATCCCTGTATTACTGCTTGTTTTCTGAATTACATCTAGCAATTCTTTATGCGCTCTTTTAGGCAAAGAGGCTATGTTTCCTATAGTATTAAGCTTAATACCATTATCCATAAAGCTAGGCAGCTCTTTACGTAACGAGGAAACTAGAAGTCTCATTAAGGTATCTATTTCAAATTTTGGTCTTTTCCAATTTTCCGTAGAAAAAGTATAAAGAGTTAGGTAAGGAATTTTCATTTTAACACAAGACTCGACAACATCACGCACTGTTTTTACACCATTTTCATGACCAAAAACTCTTAATTTACCGTGTTGTTTTGCCCATCTACCATTACCATCCATGATAATAGCGAGATGTTTAGGCAGTTTTGTCTTATCAATATTCTCTATACTGTTCATAATGTTTTAATCAAAACAATCAGAGCAAGGTTTTCTCTTAAAGGTATAAGTTAACGTTAACCCTGAGAAAACATACCAATCGTTACTAAAAATATTTCCAAATTCTACATCCAGAGATTCAAGATTTTCATCTTCAGGATTACTAAAATCTAAGTTGTCTGTGAACGTATATCTCGCTCCAATTTCGCCTCCTAAGATTAAAACCTGACTAATCCTATATTTAAATCCAATCGTCATAGGAATTGCAAAAGACCCATCCCTTTGATCATCATAGTTTATTACCTGATTAGCGTCTATATAATTATAATCATACCTAAAGTAAGTTATACCTGTATATAAATAAGGAGTAAATGCTGGCCCTAATCGATGTAAATTGTACTCTACAAAATTAAGCTCCAAACCTGCCGAAAACTCCAATATACTATTATCTACCACATAACCTCTTTGTTGCCTAGAGGTCATATTAGATTTTGTGTCGTCTGCTGTAAACTCACCATACAATATACTTGCACGCCACGCATAACGCTTACTTTTGTTCCATTTAAAAATACCTCCAAAAGCGGGTCCAGATGGCAATATATAATTTGTACGCCCTACATCTCCTATATTATTTACTCCACCAGCCATTACTCCAACCTCGAACGTCTGTCCTTTCATTTCTAAAAAAGAAAAGACAATTATTAGCACCAAAAATGTCCTCATGTATTTTAAAAGTTTGCAAATATAACAATTTCACCAGTTTATAAAACTGAAATTATTAGATTGATGTTCTCTAAGAGATAAACAACATTTCAGAACATTTATTGTTTTAAAACCAATCAATTACGCTTATCCTCACCCCATAATAATTTATTACGGAGTGTTTTTAAAAAACTTTCGGAAGTATATTCTATCATTTTAATCGTGATAGAAGATTTCTTGATTATTATTTCTCTACCATTTTCAACGGTAGCTATTCTAGAATCTAATGAAACTAAATGATTCTCTTCTCTTCCCGAAACCTTGAGTCGAATCTCTGTATCATCAGAAATAACTAAGGGTCTAGCATTTAAATTATGTGGTGCAATTGGTGTTAATATTAATGATTTCGCAGAAGGAGCTATTACTGGCCCTCCACAACTTAAAGAATACCCTGTTGAACCTGTAGGCGTAGCAACAATAAGACCATCTGCCCAATACGACGTTAAATACTCATTATTTAAATGCGTTTCTACTGTAATCATCGAAGTTGTATCCTTTCTACTTACCGTAACTTCATTAAGCGCAAAGTTTAAATTCTCAAACTCTGGCAACTGAGGATCTGTATACACTTCTACCAAACTACGTTCTACAATAGTATAAGCCCCAGAAATAAATTCTTTAACCACTTTACGAACATCTTCTTTTTTAAAGGTTGACAAAAAACCCAGACGCCCTGTATTTACTCCTACTATAGGAATATTTAAATCACGAACATAGGTAATTGCACGGAGTATAGTTCCGTCTCCTCCAAAACTCACAAACATATTAAAGGAATCATCTAACCCACTTTCTGCCGTAAAGACATTAAATTCTTCTACTGTCCTTGAGCTTTTAAGTAATTGATAAAAGTCTTCTTCAAAATAAACTTCGGCGGGGATAGTACGCAACTCATCTAATAACTCAACAACATAATCAAGCGCATTATCAGAATAGGTTTGTCCATAAATGGCAACTTTCATAAGCACTAAACGTTTAAGTATTTATTTAAATAATCAGATCTTTCTTTTAAATCTTCTAAAAATTGATCATCATTGTTTCCAAACAAAATGGTGTAATTATACCGTCTAAAAGTCTGTATAATTTCATTCAAATTAGACGCTCCAATTTTAAGAGTAACTTGAATAACATCATTTCTTGAATCCGTTATAAACCCTCCAATCAACTTGGTATTATTACTTTCTACTATCTGAGCAATTTCACTAAACGAATAATCTTTTACCCCTTTTGCAATAACAAGAATACCTCCCGGCTCTGTAAAGAATGGCGTATCTATAAAAACAGTAACTATATCCGTTAATAAATAATACCCAACCACTAGAGAGTTTCCATCTAAAACAGGAACTATATTAGCATCATTCCTTGCAAAAGACTCTAATACATCTAGCCATGAAGTATCTACCGTCACAAAAACTGACTCCAGATTAAACCTATACTCCTCAATTTTACTTGAAACATCAAAAACCTCCATATCATTCTCAGAAATAACCCCTAGAAATTTTTCATCCTCCACGATGGCAATATGTGAATACGTGGTCTCCTTAAAAAATTTCACAACGTCTTTCATAGCGCCTTCCAATTTAAACACTGGAAGCGTAGTTATTATATGTGATTGTATATTCATAATCCTTCTTATTACTGCAAATTACTAATTATATATGGCAAAAAGCATGCCTTATTTGTATTTTTGTTTTCAAGAAAAATGAAATATGACAAAGTTAAGTGTTAATATAAATAAAATTGCGACGCTAAGAAACGCTAGAGGAGGCAATGTGCCCAATTTATTAGTTGTCGCAAAAGACATAGAAGATTTCGGAGCTCAAGGTATTACGATACACCCAAGGCCAGACGAACGACATATTAGGTATGCTGACGCACGTGAACTAAAGGACACTGTCATGACAGAATACAACATAGAAGGCAACCCGAATAAGAACTTTATAGCCTTAGTTTTAGACGTAAAGCCAACACAAGTAACACTTGTACCTGACGCAGAAGATGCTATTACCTCTAACGCAGGCTGGAATACGATAAAACACCATGATTTCTTAAAAGATGTCATCAAGACTTTTAAAGAAAACGGTATAAGAACCTCAATATTTGTAGATCCTGACACTGCAATGGTAGAAGGCGCTGCAAAAGTTGGTGCAGACAGAATTGAATTATATACAGAAAGCTTTGCCCATAATTATGGAATAGCAAAAAATCTAGAAGACAAAAATGCAGCAATACAACCTTTTATTGATGCAGCAAAAACTGCAACAAAATTAGGCTTAGGGATTAATGCCGGACACGATTTAAGCTTAGATAACATTAAATTTTTTAAAGAAAATATCCCAAATTTATTAGAAGTATCTATTGGCCACGCTTTAATCTGTGAAGCCTTATATTTTGGATTAGACAATGTAGTTAACATGTATTTACACAAATTAAAATAATGCAAATTTTACACTCTCAAATACTCGGTAGTGGCAAGCCTTTACTTATTCTTCATGGCTTTTTAGGGATGTCTGATAACTGGAAAAGCCTAGGTAATCAATATTCAGAAAATGGATTCGAAGTACATCTTTTAGACCAAAGAAATCATGGTAAAAGTTTTCAAAGTGATGCCTTTAACTACGATTTATTGGTTGAAGATTTACATTTTTATATGGATCATCATCAAATTAAAAGTGCGTTCATTTTAGGCCACTCTATGGGTGGAAAAACTGCTATGCTTTTTGCATGTACGTATCCAGAAAAAGTTGAGAAATTAATTATAGCAGACATTGCTCCTAAATACTACCCTCCACACCACCAAGAAATCATAAATGCTTTAAACGCAATACAATTGAGCACATTAACCTCAAGAACAGAAGCTGACATTGCATTGAAAAAGTATATCCGAGATTCTGGAACACGTCAATTTTTATTAAAAAATTTATATTGGAAAGAAAAAGGCGTGTTAGACTTCAGGTTCAACTTAAAAGTTTTAAGTGAAAAAATGGAAGAAGTTGGAGAAAATATAAACAACACAGCAAGCTACTCTGGCCCTACTCTATTCTTAAGAGGAGACAAATCAGAATACATCGTTCTAGAAGATTTTGCTGAAATAAAAAGACATTTCCCAAATGCACAAATAAAAAATATTGAGAATGCAGGTCACTGGTTACATGCCGAAAACCCCAAGCAGTTTTTTGACTATTCATTTGAATTCATGAATTCGTAGCAACTCAGAACCTTTTGCGTATCTTTAATTTGCTTTTTAAGCAAAGAATCTTAACTAAAAAAAAAACTTATGAAACTACTATTAAGAATACTTTTAAGCGCTATAGCTGTCGTTATTTTATCCAAGATATTACCAAATGTATATGTAGATACCTACTTTACCGCAATAATTGTTGCCATCGTATTGAGTTTACTTAATTTTATAGTAAAGCCAATTTTAGTAATTTTAACCTTGCCAGTAACTATTCTAACATTAGGTTTATTTTTATTAATCATAAATGCAATCATCATATTATTAGCCAGCAATTTAATTGATGGCTTTAGAGTTGATGGCGTTTTATGGGCAATACTATTCAGTCTTTGCTTATCTTTTTTGCAATCTATATTTTTCTCGTTATTAAATGACGACAAACAATAAGAAGTTACACTTTTGAAATTCAGCCACTTAAAAAGTTGCCAAGATTCACAAAATGTAGTACTTTTGCAGCCCATTTTATTGATGTAAAATTAGATATAGAGATGAATATCACTAAAGAACAGATTAACGAATTAAACGCTGTTGTAAAGGTTGCCGTTACAAAAGATGATTATCAAGACAAGGTAGAAACTATCCTTAAAGACTACAGGAAAAAAGCAGATATTCCTGGATTCAGAAAAGGACAAGTACCAATGGGTCTTATCAAAAAACAATACGGTAAAGCCGTATTAGTTGAAGAAGTAAATAAATTAATACAAGACAACCTTAATAAGTATCTTACTGAGGAAAAATTAGATGTACTTGGTAATCCTTTACCAAAACAACGTGATAATTTTAATTGGGATGCTGAAGATTTTGAATTCGAATTCGAATTGGGACTAGCTCCTAGCTTTGAAGTAGATTTAAAATCTAAAAAGGCTATTACACAGTACAAGATAGTTGCTGATGATAAAATGATCAACGAACAAGTTGAACGTATCCAGAAGCAATATGGCACTCTTACCAATAAAACTGAAGTAACTAAGAAAGACGAAGTTGTTGGCGTTTTCAAAAACGAAGAAGAAGAAATTGAAAACAAAGCTACTTTAGAAATAAGCACGTTAAAAAGCAAAAAAGCTACAGATGCCTTAGTAGGTGCTAAAGTTGGTGATGTTATCACTATTTCAACTAAAGGATTGTTTGGTGAAGATCAAGAATTAGCAGCTGCATTAGGAATACAAGCTGATAAAGCGGAAAAACTTGCTGTTGATGTAAGTTTTACTATTGAAGAAATCAACGAAAGAGAGCCTGCAAAATTAGATCAAGAATTATTTGATAAACTTTTCGGAAAAGATGTAGTAACATCAGAAGACGGGTTAAAAACGAAAATAAAAGAAGATTCTGAGCAACAATTTACGCAGCAAGCAGATCAAAAATTATTAAATGATATCACTGAAAACTTCATTGATACAACTAAATTTGAATTGCCTGCAGATTTCTTAAAAAAATGGATTCAAGTAACTGGCGAAAAAGTCTTAACTGATGACGAAGCAACTACAGAATACGAAAAATCTGAAAAAGGCTTACGTTATCAATTAATTGAAGGTAAGATCATTACAGAAAACAATCTTCAAGTTCAGTTTGATGAATTAAAAGAATTTTCAAAAGGATTCATCAAAACACAAATGGCTCAATTTGGCCAATTAAATCCTGCTGAAGAAGAATTAGACAACATTGCCGCTAGAGTTTTATCTAACCAAGATGAAGTGAAGCGCCTGTCAGAGCAGTTAATGAGTCAAAAGCTATTGACACTGTACAAAGAAAAAGCAAATCTAAAAACTAAAGAAGTTACTTACGAAAACTTCGTGAAGGAAGTTTACGGGTAGTTTTTGAAAGATAAAATAAGTATCTTTACGGTGTTGAAAATTTGTTTTCAACACCTTTTTTTTTATTTAAAAACATATCTAAATATCTATGGATTACGGAAAAGAATTCAAGAACTATGCTATAAAAGACCAAGGTATTAGTAGCATGTATTACGATAAAATCATGAGTAGCATGTATCCTACAAACATGACTCCCAACATTATAGAAGAACGCCAGTTAAATGCAATTGCAATGGACGTATTTTCTAGATTAATGATGGACAGAATCATCTTTTTAGGAACTGGCATAAATGATCAAGTAGCAAATATTGTTCAAGCACAATTACTATTCTTAGAGAGTGCTGACGCTTCAAAAGACATTCAAATATACATTAACTCTCCTGGAGGAAGTGTATATGCTGGCTTAGGCATCTATGACACTATGCAGTATATAAAGCCTGATGTAGCAACAATCTGTACCGGAATGGCAGCATCAATGGGTGCTGTACTTTTATGTGCTGGTGAAAAAGGAAAACGTAGTGGATTAACACATTCTCGCGTTATGATTCACCAACCAATGGGCGGAGCTCAAGGACAAGCAAGTGATATAGAAATTACTGCGAGAGAGATTTTAAAGCTTAAAGATGAATTATACGAAATCATTGCTTTACACTCTAATCATGACATTGAGAAAGTACGTGACGATAGTGATCGTGACTACTGGATGAAAGCTGACGAGGCTAAGGTTTACGGAATGATTGATGAGATTCTTGTAAGAGAAACAAAGTAATTTCGACAAAACAATAAGCTACTTAAAACAGTAGTAAAATAAAATAAGTAAACTAAAACGACCTATTTGAGCGTTTTAGTTTACTAATGGTATTAAAATTATGGCAAAAGAAAGTTTAGAATGCTCTTTTTGTGGACGAAAAAAACCAGAGACGAACCTCTTAATTGCTGGTTTGGATGCTCACATTTGTGATCGATGCATTGAGCAAGCTCACGGCATCGTTGCAGAAGAGTCAAAACAAACTAAGAATGAAGACTTATCTTCAGAATTAGTATTAAAAAAGCCTCTTGAAATAAAAGACTTTTTAGATACTTATATTATTGGACAAGAGCGGACAAAGAAAGTAATGTCTGTAGCAGTTTACAATCACTATAAGCGCCTTCTACAACCCTCTTCACTAGAAGACGAAGTAGAAATTCAAAAAAGTAATATAATCATGGTTGGCCAAACAGGAACTGGTAAAACATTGATGGCTAAAACTATAGCTAAAATGCTTAATGTTCCCTTAGCTATTGTAGATGCTACGGTTCTTACAGAGGCAGGTTATGTTGGTGAAGATGTAGAAAGCATCTTAACGAGACTTCTACAAGCGGCAGATTATAATTTAGAAAAAGCAGAGCGCGGAATAGTATTTATTGATGAGATAGATAAAATTGCACGTAAAAGCGATAACCCTTCCATAACAAGAGATGTTTCTGGAGAAGGTGTTCAACAAGGTTTACTTAAATTATTAGAAGGAACTGTAGTTAACGTGCCACCAAAAGGAGGCCGTAAACACCCAGATCAAAAATTTATTGAAGTAAATACTGAAAATATTCTTTTCATTGCTGGTGGTGCTTTTGATGGCATTGAACGCGCTATCAATAAGCGCTTAAACATGCAATCTATTGGGTATAGTGCTTCAAAAAATGAAGACAGACCAGATGAAAATAATATTCTACAATATATTATTCCTAGAGATTTAAAAGAATTTGGTTTAATCCCTGAAATCATTGGTAGACTTCCGGTATTAACACATATGAACCCTTTAGATACAGAAGCACTAAGAGCCATCTTAACAGAACCTAAGAATGCTATCATCAAACAATACGAAAAATTGTTTAAAATGGATGACGTTACACTTACTGTTACAGATGAAGCTTTAAATTATATTGTTGAAAAAGCTATAGAATACAAACTTGGAGCACGTGGTTTACGTTCTTTATGCGAAGCTATTTTTACTGATGCGATGTTTGAATTACCTAGTAGTGATGAAAAGCAACTAAAGGTATCTAGAGCTTATGCAGAGAAAAAATTATCGTTTGATACCATTAAAAAATTAAAAGCAGTTTCTTAATTCTGAAACTGCTTTTTTATTACTTTATCAAGCAATTCTGAACAGACTTGCTTGATAATTTTTTCATCTGAATACAAATCATGCCCATAACCTGATGCTTCAGACCACGAAATCCCTAACCGATCACTCCATTCTTTTGAAGGCTTAAATGCATCATTAGATCCAAATAATAATTTAAAAGGAAAAATAGGCTTCTCTTTTTCCATACGTACTCTAGTTGGTGAGATTGCATAAAGTGATTTTACAGGTAAACCTTGCAATCCCGCTTTATAAATAATAGTACCTCCTGTACTAAAAGCTAAATAATGACTAGGAATCGATTCTCTTTTTAATACATGCGCAACAGCAGTCTCTATACCACTATTTACAAATTCCTGATGTAAGGTTTCTTCCGTTTCTACGGTTAAATTGATATTGGCTAATTCTTGACTATCGTAAAAAACAATTTCAAAATATTGCTGTAGATACCCTAAATAAGAGGTTATCCATTGCCCCTTTTTGGTTCCCCACATATCAGATACAATTACTAGCCTTTCTACCATACGTTTCGCTATTTATAATTCTTTATTCCTATTCTTAATAAATACCAATCTAAACGGAATAAATACAATTTTATTGGTTCATTCCTAATAATTCTTCAACATAGTCTCTTTTATTAGATAGCCTAGGAATCTTATGTTGCCCACCAAGTTTATCCTTCAACTTTAACCAATCATAGAACAAATTATGACGTGCTATATGAACTTTAGGCATTTTTAAGGTAATATTATTATAGCGTTTTGCTTCGTAATCAGAATTTAGAGATTTTAAAGCGTTGTCTAAAATCTCAGTAAAATAGGCTAGTTCTTTAGGCGGCTTTCTAAACTCAATAATCCATTCATGCCCCCCCTTTTCGGTTCCTGCCATAAAAATGGGTCCCGCAGTATAATCCTTTATTTCTGCACCCGTCTTTAAGCACGTATTTTGCAATGCCTCTTCTGCATTTTCAATAATTAACTCCTCTCCAAAAACATTAATATGATGTTTAGTTCTTCCTGTAACCTTAATTCGATAAGGACTAATCGAAGTGAATTTTATAGTATCTCCAATTTTGTAACGCCAAAGTCCGGCATTAGTAGTAATAATTATAGCGTAATTTTTATTTTTTTCTACCTCCCAAAGAGGTACTATTTTTTGTACCTCATCATAATAGGTATCCATTGCTATAAACTCATAGAAAATACCATAATCTAACATTAATAGAAGTTCATCTGAATTATTCCGATCCTGAATTGCAAAAAAGCCTTCAGAAGCATTATAAATTTCATAATAATTGAAACTTTTTCGTGGTAATAACTTTTTGTATTGCTCTTTATAAGGGTTAAAACTAACACCCCCATGAAAGTAGACTTCCAAATTTTCCCAAACTTGAAAAAGGTGATCCTTCCCCGTTTCCTCAATTACATTATTCATTAAAACTAGCATCCAAGAAGGAACACCAGC
Source organism: Cellulophaga algicola DSM 14237 (assembly GCF_000186265.1). Classification (NCBI taxonomy): domain Bacteria; kingdom Pseudomonadati; phylum Bacteroidota; class Flavobacteriia; order Flavobacteriales; family Flavobacteriaceae; genus Paracellulophaga; species Paracellulophaga algicola. The sequence goes on along the minus strand of NC_014934.1, from coordinate 2,433,453 downwards.
CAGAGAGGTCACATTCTCTTGTGTGCTTTCCTTAATAATAGCTTTTAATTTAGACTCCCACTCGCTCATCAAAGAAACTTTATTACTAGGCGTACTACTAAGCTCTGCCCAGAATGGCATATTATCTATTAAAATAGCAGATAAATCTCCGAAAAACGTCCCATTATCTTCATACAACTCTTTACTCCCACCTAGACGCAAACTTTTACCTGTAAACAATTGAGAGTTTTCATTATTATTTAGATACAAACAAAGTAAATCTTTACCAGATTTATAATGACAATCTTCTAAAGCCTCTGTACTCACCGGAATAAATTTACTTTTCGCATTTGTAGTACCACTACTTTTTGCAAACCACTTAATACTGGTAGGCCAGAAAATATTCTGCTCTCCCCTTCTGGTACGTTCAATATTAGGCTCCATTTCTTCATACGAAGTAACAGGTACCCGGCTAGCAAATGTTCTATAACTTAGTATGGAACCAAATTCATGCATTCTACCTATTTCAGTATCTTTTGCAAATGCTAGCAATTGCATTAACACCTCTTGCTGAACTTCTTCTGGGTATTTTAAAAAAAGTTCTATCTGGTGATACCGCTTTTTTAGCAGCCAAGAAGCAATAGAATTAAATAATGGTATTGACATTTTAGGTATCTTTAAGCTTTATTTAGTTTCGGTTATTTAAGTTTAACAATTTAAGAAATCGTTTTATACTTTAAGGTTTTCGATTAAAAATTTACATAGAAATATTTTATGCAGTACGAAGGTGTTTTACGAAAAATGCAGACTGAAATAGGACAACCTATTCAGTATTATATGGTTTTTGAGAATGATTTTCTAAATGTAAATCAAATCTTGAATAAGGAGATAAGCATTAACTTCATAAAGTACCAATGTTTAAATTGCGGACTCGATAAACCTATTTATCGCCAAGGATTTTGTAAGAGTTGTTTTTTCGATATTCCATCTGCTGGAGATTGGATTATGCGTCCAGAATTAAGCACCGCTCATTTAGATAAGGAAGACCGTGATTTAGCCTACGAGAAGAAAGTACAACTACAACCGCACATAGTTTACTTAGCAAACTCTAGCAACGTTAAAGTTGGCGTTACTAGGAAATCTCAAGTTCCTACCCGTTGGATTGATCAGGGAGCACATGAAGCCATTGAAATTCTAGAGGTGCCAAATCGCTATTTAGCAGGAATTACAGAGGTAGCCCTAAAAAACCATGTAGGCGATAAAACCAATTGGAGAACCATGCTTAAAAATGAAATAGTTGATGAAAATCTTGTAGATTGGAGAACTAAATTAAAACAATATATTCCAGAAGAAGCATTGCCTTATTTTATAGATGCTAATACTGAAACCCACTTAGACTTTCCTGTATTACGCTATCCTAAAAAAGTAAAAAGCCTCAATCTTAGCAAAACTCCAAGTTACACTGGAACTTTGATTGGGATTAAAGGCCAATACTTACTATTTTCAGACGATACTGTTTTTAACGTTCGCAGTAACGAAGGACTTTACATTTCCATGCGTATTAATTCGTAGTATCTTTTTTCTTTTTATTTAAAAATCCTCCTAAAACTGATTTTGCTGCATCTTTAACTGCTGTGTTTTTTGTAGCAGCTGCGGTAGAATCTGTTTTTGTTGTCGTAGTTGTTTCTTTTTTATTGGATAAAATTCCGCCTAAAACATCTTTAACTTGTGTCTTTGTATCCACGGCAGTAGAAGCTGAATCTTTTTTAGCTTTATTACCCGACAATAAGCCTCCTATTAAATCTGTAGCTTTATCTTTTCCTTTAGCTATTAGTTTTTGCTTCTCTATTTCAATAAGTTTAGAGGTTAGATCTTTAATTCCTGAAGTTAAATCCGTAGTTATTGTTGGGCTCGTATAATTACCCCCAATTGAAGCTGTAACTGGAACCGTAAGGTTATCTAAAGAGGTATCATCTATTTTAGAAATTAAGTTTGTAATATCTTTCCCTAGATATTTTGAAGGAACATTTAATACAGCAGCATAATTCATTTTTTGATCAAACGTATGGCTCCCATTTACCGTAACAGCAATATCCTGATAATTAACCGTGAAAGGTTTTACCGTTACCGTTCCATTATCGAACGACAAAGCAGTTTTTAATCCTTTTAAATCTAACTTATCTAAAGACAAGAAGTTAAGCTTACTTGTTAATGCAGACAATACTTTAGTTTGATTTGGATCTACTTTTGTGCCAAATATTTCAGCCAATAGATTTCCTGATATGGTTGCTAAATCTGGCGTAAAATCATTATTAAGCATTCCTGAAATGGAAATATCTGAATTTAATTTACCTTGAATTGCATTTGCTACAGGAGCAAGTACCTTAAACAATTCCAGTGATTTAAACGTTTCGTTGATATCAAAATCATTCATCCCCAACTTCATATCGAAAGTAGGCGTATCATTTTTAGTAGAAACATCACCATTAAACGCCAACTTTCCTCCGAAAATTGCAGACGTCATATTTTTTAAAGTTGCCTTTTCATCCTTAATAACTAAAGTACCCGACACGTCTTTTAGACTAAGGTTATCATAAAGTACCGTTCCTGCAGAAGCATTGATTGTTGCGTCTAAGAAAGATGGAATTTTTATTTGCTCCTCTGCAGCAGAACCTGTTGTAACGGGCTTATCGCCTCCTGTAGTTTCTGCAACAGTTTCCTCTACCATAAAGTCATCTACCGCAAAAGTGTTGGATTTTAAATTAAAATCTCCTTCGACATTTTCGTCATTAAACATGAAACCCAAAAGATTATTAATAGTTCCCGTAGCACTAAAATCTGTCTTACCCGTAACACCACTTAACTCATTTAAAGAAACAGTCTTAGGATTAAAAGTTACCGCTGTAGAATTAATTTTTACTGGATTCTTAAGCTCATCTGAATTGTACACAAAATTCTTTAAAGTAAGATTCCCATTTATATTGGTATTCTCATATTTTTCACTTTCTATGGATGCCATATCAAAAGCAGCATTAATATCTGCAGTTAATATTCCTTCAAGATTCAAATCAACAGGAATAGGATAAGCTTTAGCTATATTCGCTAAATTCATTCTACCATTTATATGGGATTCCACTTTAGTATTCCCCATTAAGTCTTTAATATTTGCAACCATGTTGAATTTATCTTCATCAATCATAAAAGATAATTTTCTAATATCTACATAGGTATCAGCTACAATCCCCGTTTCATTGGTAATTTCTGTATCTATAAATACATTGCGTACAGATTTTGGTAAATCAGGATATTTAAATGAAGCATTATCAGAATTAATATCAATTTTAAACTTTGGTATATGTGTATCATCAACAATACCATTGAATCTTCCTGCAATACTAAAGTTTCCTGTTGTTGTTACATTCTCAATATTCTTAGAATACTCTTCAGGAATAACCGCCAGAAAGTTTTTAAAGTCTGAAGAAGGCGTTTTAAAACTAATATCTATCTCCTGACTATCATCATTTAACTTTATAAAACCATCAAAAACTAATGGTAATTGATTTACCATAGCTTCGTTCTTTAAGAAACTATAGGTACTTGTAGCCAAATCTACACCTATAAGTGCATCTAGCTTTATAGGATTTTTATTCAGATAATTAGTGCTATCCATTTCAAAAGAGACCAATCCGCTTGTTTTAGTATCCAATTCAGATTTTTCTAATGATAAATCTCCCGTTCCAGAATGGTTCATATCTATAAGCTCAAAACGCATTCCTGTAGCTTTGTCTAAATACTTTATTCTTGTATTCGTAATAGCATAAGATTTCATGGATAAGGTAAAATTACTAGAGGCATCCGTTTCTTCAGCAGCAGTTTCTGTTGAAGGCACGGCAATATCATAATTCGCAGCACCATCCTCGTTTGCGATTATATTTATTAAAGCATTGTCTATTGTGAGGCTAGATATTGCAATAGGCTCATCTGCTCCTTTGAATAATTCTTTAATAGACATTTCTAGAGCCACCTCATTTGAAGAAAATAAAGTATCGCCAACAAATGGTGCTTTATTTACCAATGAAATAGCATTCATAGTAAGCTTTGCATTAGGAAATGAAGAAAACAAGGTTAAATCTGCATCCTCAAAATCGAAAGTTGCCGTAATACTATTATTCACCTTATTTTTAATAATATCTGCTATTTTGCCTTTTAGAAAAAATGGCGCTGCAATTAAAGTAATTACAAATAGTAGTAAAATAATACCGACAATCTTTAATATCTTCTTTTTCATCTAGTTAACATCTTATGATTCTTATTCTTATATAATTCCTACGCATTAAAAACGAAGGACAAAATTAAGGGCAATTTACCCTCTTAATTAATTGAATTACTAATTGTTATAACTCAATCCCTCTCAGATTATTTCAATATTCAAAAACTATTTCTTCACCAAGCTTCAACTTGAATCGTTTTCTACATAGATAGACGCAAAAATATAAGAAAGGAGTATCTAGAAATGCTATAATTATCTTAAAAATAAAACCACTAACCACAAGACCTTTAAAGAGGCTCCACGGCAAAACTTTGAAAATACAAAGCAGACCTACAACCACAAAGGTGTCTATAAACTGAGATAAGAAAGTTGAAAAATTATTACGGAGCCACAAATGCTTTCCTTTAGTTAAGTTTTTCCAGAAATGATAAATAGCTACATCTATATATTGCGCCAACAGGTAGGCCATCATAGAAGCCAAGACTGCAATGGGCGACAATGCGAAGACATGACTAAAAGTTTCATCTTGAACAGGAGAACCTTCAATAGCCGGAACATAATTAGCTAACAAAATAATTCCCATAGAAAAGAAAGAAGCAAAAATTCCCGCAGTAACTACTTGGTTCGCTTTTTTCCTACCATACATTTCTGATATAAGATCTGTAATTAAAAAGGTGATAGGATAAGGCAAAATACCTACGGAAACTTCGAATAAACTCGCTCCAAAAACAGTAACATCTCCAAAAGGTTTCCAATAAAAAAACTTTTGAAAGATTAAATTAGATACCACTAATGAAGTGATAAATAATGCAGCTAGAAATAAATATAATTTAAAAGCGAATTTTTTATCTTCTGTGGTCATTTAAACAATAAAAAATTATTTAATACTCAAGACAAAAGGCATTCTAGCCTGTATACCTTCTTGGTTCATTGCTGCTTTCACTTCTCTCAAGATCGTATATGCTTCTACACCAATTTCTTCACGAATAAAATCTTGTTTAATTTTAGTACTAGCCCCACCGTAATCTTCCATAAAACGTTCGAACCCAGATTTATATTTAGGAAATATTTTTACTCCAAATTCACTAATTTCAGCTAATTCCGCAGCTCCTTTGATAGCATCATCTAAATTACCTAACTCATCAACTAATCCTAAATTTTTAGCATCAAGACCACTCCAAACCCTACCTTGCGCCATACTATCTGCTTCTGCAACGGTAATTTTTCTTCCTTGAGCTACGCGCTCTAAAAATGTAGTATAAGTACTCTCTACTCCTTCTTGAACCATATTTCTAAAGCCGTCTGACATAGGTTCGAATAACGAATAGTCTACAGAATTTTTATTAGTACCAACTTGTTCGGCATTTATACCTATATTTTTAGCCAACTCTGTTGCATTGGGTATAGTCCCAAAAACACCAATAGATCCTGTAATTGTTGTTGGTTCTGCAAATATTTTATCTGCACCTACAGCAATATAATAACCCCCTGAAGCCGCTACATCTCCCATAGATACTACCACGGGCTTAATTGCTTTCGTTAATTCTATTTCGCGCCAAATAATGTCTGAGGTTAACGCACTACCGCCTGGAGAATTAACACGAAGTACGATTGCTTTTACAGCATCATCCTCCCTTGCTTCCTTAAGCGATTTATTAATTATTCCTTGACCTATAACATCTGGACCACCTTCTCCGTACAAAATTTCTCCTTGCGCATAAATTACAGCAATCTTATCATCGCCTTTATACAATTTTGTTTTATTAGCCGTGGTGATATAGTCTTCTAAAGAAACATAATTAAGGTCTTTATCCACCGCTAATTTAAGGGCATTCTTAAGTTTATTTTCATATTCATCAAAAAACAAAACACCATCAACCAAACCAGATTGTCTAGCCAATTGCGGCATTCTACCTCCTAAAGTATCTGCTATACTATTTAAATTTTCAGGAGTCATATTCCTACTTATTGCAATCTCATCGACCATTGAACCCCAAAGAGAACTTAATAGTTCTTTTATTTGAGTTCTATTTGCCTCACTCATTTCATTCGCTAAATAAGGCTCAACCGCACTTTTATATTTACCGTGACGAATTACTTCCATTTTTACTCCAGCCTTTTCTTGTAAATCTTTATAGAAAAGTACTTCAGAAGAAAGTCCTTTAAAATCTAAAGATCCCACTTCGTTTAAAAACAAACTATCTGCAACAGATGCTAAGTAGTAATCTTTTTGTACATACAAATCTGCATAGGCGTACACAAATTTACCAGAGGTTTTAAAATCTTCTAACTCCCTACGAATAGCTTGCGTTTGAGACAACCCTGCTAGTATAAAATTATTATTTATACTAATCCCTTTTATTTTATTATCGTTTTTTGCTACTTTAATAGCATGAATAATTTCATCTAAACCTTGGGCTTGTTGAAACAGACCTGCAAAAGGGTCAGATTCATCACGACCTACGTAATCTTGTACAGGATTTTGAATTTGAATTTCTAAAATGGAGTCACTTTTAATTGTTTTTTCATCATCTTCGCCACTCAAAAGCGCTACAAATATTAGAAACATTCCAAATAATACCCCAAACGCAATTAAGCAACCAATAATGGCTGCCAATAGATTCCTTAAAAATTTCATTAAAATTTCGTTATAAATTCCTCACAAAGATAACTAATGTTAAATTGTTTTATTTATTTTGTTCCGCTATTATGAACAACCCCAAAATAATATATTTATCGCTAGGCAGTAATCTTGGCAACAAGCTCTACAATCTACAAAGCGCAATTTTCAAAATTTCCGAAAATATAAGCGCGGTTACCGCTATATCTCATGTGTACGAAAGTCCTTCATGGGGTTTTGAGTCCGAAGACTTTTTCAATTGCTGTCTCACCATACAATCAAATATGGAACCTGAACTTGTACTTCAGAAAATACATGCTATTGAAAAAAAATTAGGGCGAGTTAGAGAAGTTTCCGACGGTTACGCCGCAAGAAGTATTGATATTGATATTCTTTATTACGATTATGATATTATCAATACCAGCACACTAACACTTCCGCACCCTTCATTACAGGACAGGAAGTTTGTTTTAAAGCCTTTAAGTGATATCGCACCGCAATTTTATCACCCAATATTTAATAAAGACACCCGTAATATGATACAGATGTGTCGCGATAAAAGCACGGTAACAAAAACCACCTTAAAGCTCTATAAAACTAGAGAGTTACTCTTATCTAAATTAAATTTCATAGCCATAGAAGGAAACATTGGAGCAGGAAAAACTACCTTAGCCAGCAGAATATCTGATGATTTTAATGCGAAATTAATTTTAGAACGTTTTGCAGACAACCCTTTCCTTCCTAAATTTTACGAAGACCAAGCGCGTTATGCCTTTCCGCTAGAGATGTCTTTCCTAGCAGAACGTTACCAACAATTTACAGATGACACTTCTCAATTTGATCTTTTTAAGAGTTTTATGGTCAGTGATTATGACATCTTTAAATCGCTAATTTTTGCTAAAGTAACCTTACAGGAAGAAGAGTTTAAATTGTATCGCAAAGTTTTTAACTTCATGCATAAAGAAGTTAAAAAACCAGGTCTATATGTGTATCTATATCAAAATACAGAGCGTCTTTTAGAAAACATAAAGAAAAGAGATCGTGATTACGAACAAAACATTCCTCCAGATTATTTAGAAAAAATTAATCGTGGGTATTTAGATTTTATTAAAAGTGCACCCGACCATAATACGTTAATCGTTGATATTAGCGAATTAGATTTCGTAGAGAAAGAAAAGGACTACAATTTCATAGTGGACCAAATTATAGAATACAGTGTAGGAATAAAAAATTAAGATAATATTCACATTATACTTGCATACTTAGAATGATTTCCCTTAATTGCATGTAATAAAAGCAACTATTAGAACTTATTTAATGGCTGGTTTTAGAACTAACTAACTCAAACTATACAAAAAAACCCTAACTGAAAAGCTAGGGTTTTTTTTATACTTGTAAATGAATCAGAACAATCATTAAGCATTCAATTTGGCCCACAAATCCCAGACAACTACTCCTGCACTTACCGAAATATTTAAAGAATGTTTTGTGCCGTATTGCGGAATTTCTACCACAGTATCACAACTAGAAACAACTTCTTGAGCAACACCTTTTACTTCATTCCCGAAGATTAAAGCATATTTTTCATCTTTAGAAACCTTAAAATCATTTAAAAAAACAGCATTTTCAGCTTGTTCAATGGCAATCGTGGTTACCTTATTTTCTTTTAAAGATTGAATAACATCCATCGTATTCTCTACATATTCCCAAACCACACTGTCCGTTGCTCCTAATGCAGTTTTGTGTATATCTTTATGCGGAGGCTGTGCTGTTATACCGCACAAATATATTTTTTCTATTAAAAAAGCATCTGCCGTTCTAAAAACAGAACCAATATTATTTAAACTTCTAATATTATCTAGAACAATAATCAATGGAGATTTACTGGCTTCTTTAAACCCATTAACATCTAAACGATCTAGTTCGCTATTCTTTAATTTTCGCATGTTTCTTAAATCAAAAACTTATTTCAAAATATCAACAATCATGTATATTCCTTAAAGAAAATAGTACATTCGTTTTTCATTATTTTGATGCAAAAATAGGTTAATTATATAGCTTTTGGCAAAGACAGAAAAAAAGAAGGTAACTCCTTTAATGAATCAGTACAATACGATCAAGAAGAAATATCCTGATGCATTACTATTGTTTCGCGTTGGAGATTTTTACGAAACATTTGGTGATGATGCGATAAGGGCCTCGCAAATATTAGGAATTACATTAACCCACAGGAATAATGGCGGGGAAAAAACAGAATTGGCTGGCTTTCCGCACCATTCCGTAAACACCTATTTACCTAAACTAGTTAAAGCAGGACTTCGGGTTGCCATTTGCGATCAACTAGAAGACCCTAAACAAACCAAAACTATTGTTAAACGTGGCGTTACAGAATTAGTAACTCCGGGTGTTGCCTTTAATGATGATATTTTAAGTGCTAAAAGCAATAACTTTCTTGCGGCTGTTCATTTTGGACGAAAAGGTATTGGCGTTGCTTTTTTAGACATCTCTACTGGAGAATTTTTAACTTCTGAAGGTACCGATGATCAAGTAGATAAATTACTCCAGAACTTTGCCCCTAATGAAATATTAGTCTCCAAATCCCATAAAAAAGAATTTCAAGAAACTTTTGGTAAACAATTCCATACATTTTTTATGGAAGATTGGGTTTTTCAAGATGATTATGCGCTAGAGACACTTACCAATCATTTTAAAACCAAGAGCTTAAAAGGCTTTGGAGTAGACCACTTAAGCCTTGGAATCACGGCCGCTGGTGTAACCCTGCATTATCTTACAGAAACTCAGCATCGAAAATTACAACACATTAGCAAACTAGAACGTATAGCTGAAGAAGAACATATTTGGATGGATCGTTTTACGATCCGAAATCTTGAATTATATCACGCAAATAACAGCAATGCCATTACCCTACTTGACATTATAGACAAGACAATATCTCCGATGGGCGGCAGAATGTTAAAGCGTTGGCTTGCATTACCTTTAAAAAATGTTGAGAAGATTAAACGAAGACATGAAGTAGTTTCCTATTTAAAAGCTAACGAACCTACACATGCTAAATTTCAAAATCACATTAAACAAATTGGAGATCTAGAGCGGTTAATTTCTAAAGTTGCTACAGGAAAGATAAACCCAAAAGAAGTTATTCAATTAAAAAATTCTCTTGAAGCTATTGTTCCCATCAAGCAGCTTTGCATACAGAGTAAGAATGAAGCTGTTAAATTTATTGGAGACCAATTGCATGCTTGCGATTTATTGCGCTCTAAAATAAAGGAGATGATTCATGAAGAAGCTCCTGTAAATATGCTCAAGGGCAGTACTATTGCTAAGGGGTATTCAGAAGAATTAGACGAACTAAGAGGATTGGCTTTCTCTGGTAAAGATTACCTTAATAAAATGCTAGCCCGAGAAACGGAACGCACAGGCATCAGCTCTTTAAAAATAGCTTCAAATAATGTTTTTGGGTACTATATAGAAGTACGCAATACACATAAAGATAAAGTTCCTGAAGAATGGATTCGCAAGCAAACCTTAGTAAATGCAGAACGTTATATTACCGAAGAATTAAAAGAGTATGAAGGCAAAATATTAGGAGCAGAAGAAAGAATTCTAAGCTTAGAACAAGAATTATTCTCGCAACTTATCATGTGGATGCAAGAATACATAGCCCCTGTACAGAACAATGCATATCAAATTGCACAATTAGATTGTCTCTGCGGATTTACACAATTAGCCAAAGAAAACAACTACGTATTACCAAGTATCAATGATACTACCGAGATTGAAATTAAAAATGGTAGACACCCTGTCATTGAAAAACAACTTCCTTTAGGAGAAATTTATATTGCAAATGATGTTGTCTTAAACAGAGAAGAACAACAAATCATCATGATTACGGGTCCAAACATGAGTGGTAAATCTGCCATATTAAGACAAACAGCCCTTATTGTTTTACTGGCACAAATGGGAAGTTTTGTACCCGCAGAAAGTGCTAAAATTGGTTTTGTAGACAAAATATTTACGCGGGTAGGCGCAAGCGATAATATTTCTATGGGCGAATCTACATTCATGGTAGAAATGAATGAAACGGCATCTATTCTAAACAACCTCTCTGAGCGTAGTTTAGTTTTATTAGATGAAATTGGTAGAGGAACAAGCACCTATGATGGTATTTCCATCGCTTGGGCTATTTCTGAGTACCTGCACGAACATCCTGCGCGAGCAAAAACGCTGTTTGCCACCCATTATCATGAAATTAATGAAATGGCGACAACATTTGAGCGTATTAAGAATTACAATGTTTCTGTAAAGGAACTCAAGGACAATGTTCTTTTTCTACGTAAGCTTACACCAGGAGGTAGTGAGCATAGTTTTGGAATACATGTAGCAAAGATGGCCGGAATGCCACAACAAGTCATTGCAAAAGCGAATAAGATTCTAAAAAAATTAGAAAAATCACATTCTAGTGAAGAACTAACAGGAAAATTAAAAGACGCCCATGAGGAAATGCAGTTAAGCTTCTTTAATTTAGACGATCCTTTACTTCAGCAGATCAAAGAAGAAATTACCCATTTAGACATAAATACACTCACTCCTGTAGAAGCTTTGATGAAATTAAATGAAATTAAGCGCCTAATAACCAAAAAAGAGAAAGCTTAAACTAAAATTTAAAAAAGCTAAATAGCTGTATTTTAATACATAGCAAACGAACAAAAGCAGTTAATTAATTTTTTTAATTCTTTTCTGCTTTTTTTCTTTGGTTTTTATAGAATTATCTTAAATTTGCATCCGCATTTGGAACGAATGTGAAGTTCTTTAAAATAAAACATCAACTGCGAAAGTAGCTCAGGGGTAGAGCATCACCTTGCCAAGGTGGAGGTCGAGGGTTCGAATCCCTTTTTTCGCTCTGTATTAAATCGTATATTTGTATACGTTTAAACAATGATCCTAGCCGTAGAGGCAAATAGGCTCGAGTGGTGGAATTGGTAGACACGTTGGACTTAAAATCCAATGGACATTAGTCCGTGCGGGTTCAAGTCCCGCCTCGAGTACAAGAACCCTTGTTAATCTTATGATTTTCAAGGGTTTTTTATTTTACACGACCTTTAGATTAGAAAACATACAGTAATAAAAAGCGGATTGTTTACCACACTTAAACAATTTTAGCTATCTACTTCAAGTAAAAAATCTTTAAGAATAGCGCATAACTTTTATTTTTGTAATTTATAGCTATACAACGCACTCATTAAATTCTATGCAAAATCATAAAACAAATCAGAAAATAAAAATACTTCCTATCGTAGTTTTCTTTCTCATTGGTTTAAGCTACTCACAAGGACAACAATCTTTAGAAGCGCAGCCCTTTTCCGATTCTACAGAAACTACATGGCAATCTTTCAAATATGATTTAGGTAGTGTTTTTGGAGGTGTAGGCTATTCCTATACAAGACCACTGCATTGGCAGGGTAAACAATGGGCTACTTTTGGAGCCATTACTGCCGGCACGGGAGTACTTTACATTTTTGATGAAGAAACTTCTAATTTTTCAATACGTCAAAAAGAAGGAATCCCTAAATTTATAAGAGACTACGGTAGCGAATTTGGAAGTCCGCAATACAACTACATGTTTACTGGAGGTGTCTATTTAACAGGGTTAGTCTCAAAAAACGAAAAACTAAGACGTACTGGAGTTCTTTTGATCGCATCTGCTACTTCTGCCGGACTATTACAACAACTGACCAAATCTCTTGTGGGTAGAGCACGGCCTGTGAGCGGAAAAACAGAAGATACTTTTGATCCTTTTAATCCAAGTAGAAACTTTCATTCTTTTCCGTCTGGTCATACCATGTTAGCTTTCACCAATGCCTATGCTATTGCTAAGCAGTTTAAAAATCCATGGACCAAAGCGGGTATTTACACCGTAGGACTTATCCCTGGTGTTTCTAGAATGTGGGAAGGTCAACACTGGTTAACGGATGTAGCACTAGGAGTAGCTATTAGCATTTTTACGGTGGAATCTATAGATCGTTATCTTGATGGTCGATACGATGAGAAGTATAACGACCAGTCTAAAAAAGTTAGTTGGAATCTAGACTTTGGACCCGGAAAAATTGGAATTGTTGGTCGCTTTTAATAGTATTGAATTATAAAATTGTTTATCCTAACAATTACTAGTTATACTATTTTATGTTAGAAGAGCTTATTAAAATTGATCAAGATATTTTTTTATACTTAAACGGACTTGGAACTCCTGCTTGGGATGGATTTTGGATGTACCTTTCTAGAACATTAAGCCTTGTTACTATTCCTATTTATGTATTCCTGTTATATTACACCTACAGAAGTTTTGGAGTTAAAAAAACTATCTATATTCTAATTGCAGTAGCAGCATTACTTTTAACCACAGAACAGTTATCCATTATTGTAAAAAATAGCGTTGCCAGACTAAGACCTTGTCATGATGATGAAATTAACCTTCTTATGCGAAATGTAAAAAATCATTGTGGCGGCAAATTTGGGTACTTTTCTGCGCATGCCGCCAATTCATCTGCCTTAGCAGTATTCTTTAGTTTACTTTTTTACAAAAAAAATAAACTATTCCTATTCGCACTAGCAGCTTGGACACTCCTGGTGAGCTACAGTCGCATTTATTTGGGAGTACACTACCCTTTAGATATCATTACCGGATTAACTGTTGGTATTACATTAAGTTGCTTATACATTTTTCTACTCAAAAAACTACCAGTTTTCAAGAGCTCTCATCTTATTTAAGGCATTACCTCCTCGCAATACATTAAAGAATGTGATGTCACTTCATGAGAAAAATACGTGAATTTTACGTTTGACAAATAATTCTAAAAAAACTACTTAGAATTTTATTTTAAGTTTATTTTGGCTACCTTATCTGGATAGTTATTTTTAACTCGAATACAATAGCTTTCATAAACTTCATAAACACTAAATATTGAGCACCAACATCAGTTAATAAAGAAAAAGCAACAAATACTTTTCCGTATCAAATTGCTCCCATTACCACTTATCAAAATATCTAATCACTCTAAATAACAAATAGTTTAAAGAGGATTCTATCCTGTACATTTTAAACGCTATACCTAACAAATTAAACATGAAAATTGTAATCCTATCCGCAAATCAAAATCTGTATTCTACCAAAAGACTAATTGAAGCAGGTGAAAAAAAGGGGCATGAAATGGTTGTCGTTAACCATACTAAATGCGACTTAGTCATTGAGAAAAAGAAACCTTGTATTGTTTATAAAGGAGAAGAAATCACAAACGTAGATGGTGTAATCCCTAGAATTGGAGCCTCTGTTACTTTTTATGGAACTGCAGTCGTTAGACAGTTTGAAATGATGAAAGTCTTCTCTGCAACAGAATCTCAGGCCCTGGTAAGATCAAGGGATAAACTTAGAAGTTTACAAATTCTCTCTAGAGCAGGATTAGGTTTACCCAAAACAGTTTTTAGTAATTACTCTAAAGATGTGAGTGGCGTTATTGATAAAGTAGGTGGCGCTCCATTAGTCATTAAGCTATTAGAAGGCACACAAGGATTAGGAGTAGTTTTAGCCGACAACCGCAATTCTGCTGAATCTATTTTAGAGGCATTTAATGGCCTGCAGGCAAGAGTTATCGTTCAAGAATTTATTAAGGAAGCAAAAGGTGCAGACATTAGAGCTTTTGTAGTAGATGGGGTTGTAGTAGGCGCAATGAAAAGACAAGGCAAAGAAGGCGAATTTAGATCTAACTTACACCGTGGTGGTACGGCGAATATTATTGAACTTACCGATGAAGAGGAAAATGCAGCAATTAAAGCTGCCAAATCATTAGGTTTAGGAATTGCAGGAGTAGACATGTTACAATCTGCACGTGGCCCTTTAATCTTAGAAGTAAATTCTTCTCCTGGATTAGAAGGAATTGAAACTGCTACAGGAAAAAATATCGCAGGGCATATTATTAAATACGTTGAAAGAAATGCCGAATAAGAAAATAAAAATATTAGGTCAGGTTATTCTCCCTGGTGAAACACATCAATTATCCTTAAATATAGCCAAATTACATACAGGCTCTACCATTGAAGTTCCAGTTATTGTATCTAGAGGTAAAGAAGCTGGTCCCACATTGTTACTAACAGGAGGAATTCATGGTAATGAGATTAATGGCGTTGAAATAGTTCGGAAAATTATATCTGAACAATATCACATTCCCGTTGCTGGTATGGTTATATGCATACCAGTAGTTAATGTATTTGGGTTTTTAAGTCAGACTAGAGAATTCCCTGACGGCAGAGACTTAAACCGTGTATTTCCAGGAAGTTTACGAGGCTCATTAGCCAGTAGATTTGCCTATCACATTGTAAAAGAAATTATTCCTAATATTGATTATTGTATAGATTTTCATACAGGTGGCGATAGTCGTTTTAATGCACCGCAAATCCGAATTGGAAAAAATGATGCAGAAAGCCTAGCGTTAGCCAAAACATTTGGCACAAGATTTATTATCACCTCAGCCAAAAGAGAAAAATCATTTAGAGAGACCTTAAATAAGCTGAACAAGAAAGTACTTTTATTTGAAGGTGGAAAATCATTGAATATAAACAACGAAGTATCCAAAGTTGGCTTAACGGGTGCACTTAGAGTCATGCAACAATTAGGAATTCGTAATTTTCAAAAAGAAATAGCTTCATTGAAGTCAACGAAAGAAACTACCTATTTAGTAGAAGACTCTGCATGGATTAGAGCCAAGTTTTCAGGGCTTTTCCATCCAACAGTTCAATTGGGTCAATATGTTAACATAGGTGATAATTTAGGAAGCTTGTCTGATCCTTTTGGGTATTTTGAGAAAAAACAAAAAGCAACCTTTGCTGGTCATGTAATATGTGTTAATCAATCTCCTATTGTAAACCAAGGAGACGCTATTGTTCATATCACTAAAAGCGAAGTTAAGTTAGATTAACTTTTTCCAGTTAAAAAAACTCCTAAATACAATAAAGGCTCAAGAAATAATTCTTGAGCCTTTATATTTAAAATACTAAACCTTATTAAACAACAAGCTTTCCATTAAGACGCTTATCAATTTTACGCTTAATAACCGTTAAACGCTTCATAACGTCCATTAGCTCAGCATCCTTACTTTCCTTGTATATTTCATTAAGTGCCAATATCAAGCTTTTAACTTCTCTTGAAGCCTCTACTCTATCGCTAGTTGTCATCCCTGACATCTTTCGCCCTTCAAATTCTAATGCTTTTTCTAATACATCCATAGCTACATTTTTTAAATCTACCTTGTCTATATAGCCCTATTGTTTCAAATGCAATACCAACTATTAGACCCTTTCTTTTAAAATTCAAACATATTTTAGTTCATCAATTAATGCAAATAAATAAGCTAAAAAAAATAAAATATTATGAACAAATCTACAAAATACCAAATTATAGTAACCGCTAATTTTTGCAATTAGTAATACTTTAACCCTATTTAAATATAAGAAGTTCTTATCAATCTTACCTCATTTAAGAAACTTAAAAACAAAAAAATTATTGCTTAACTTTTTCTATTATCCATTCTAATTCTGGATCCTCATGATGTAATCTATTTTCTTTATTTGGAATGATAACCACGTCTGGCTTAACACCATAGCCTTTTTCCAGATTTTCATAAGGTGATTGTATGTGTAATAACCCAAAACTAAGTGTTACTTTAGAATTTGGTAATTGAATAGACTTACTCATCCCAGCAACTGTTCCATTGAAATGCCCTCCAGTTTCTTCACCGACAAAAGTAGCCCTCTTAGACCCCTTCAATGCTGTTGATAGAATTGATGATGCCGAAAAAGAATTCCCATTAATTAGCACGTAAATAGCTCCCTTAAAATTAAGGTCTTTTGGTTTTCTGTTTTCTTTAGAACTTCTAAATTTGTAATACAAAATGCCTTCTTTTCTTTTTGTTCTACTATACTCTAAAGGAATAGTAATTGGAGCCACAAGAACACCCAAGACATTAAGCATAAAAGGATTTTTACCTGATAGTATCGCTTTATGAAAAGGAATGCGCGTCATACTTTCTCCTTTTTTTATAAATTGATATTCCTTATCCGTTAAATAAGAATATAATAAGGCTATTTCATCTAATCTACCTCCCGTATTATCACGGAGATCTAAAACCAGTGTTTTTGCTTTAGCCGAATCTAATTTTTCAAAAGATTCTTTATAAAAATCTGAATACTTTCCATTAGAAAACCCTCTAATTTTCATGTAAGCAATAGTACTATCTTGTTTAAGAAAACTAAAATTACGTGTAAATTGTTTTTTACTTTCTTGGTAGCCGTACTTATAATTATTTTTCCTTTTAATTTTTTCTAAATTCTTTTTATTTTTTTTCTCAAGCCTTGTTAATCTTACCTCATTCATTTCTGAAGTAGAATCTTTAGCTATTTTCTTTACAGAAGAAGAGTCTTTTGGAATAGTCCTTAGCATTTTAGTAAAAATAGAATCCTTATGCCTTAGTTTTAACTCTAAACTATCTAATCTACCCTTATCTCGTAAATAAAAATTTGAAAACCGCAAGGCAACAAACCTATCTTTAAAAGTAGTATTATACCCATCTGAAGAAAATACTTTTTGATAATTAGCTACTAACTGCTTTATAGGCTCTCCGTTAACTTCTAAAACTTCCGAACCAACGATAGTGCTATCTAGCCCATAATTATCTTGAATTAGAAAGGCATCATTAACCTGTTCAAAAGCTAGATCATAAAACTCAAATTTATTCTTTCTCCTTAGTTTCCATTCTTTTTTTTTGAATCTAGAAAATGGAGGGCTAATCGTAATATGACCCTGCCTAATTTCTGATACTACCGGAGCCAGCATTCTATAAAAATCGGTACTAGACATTGGGTTTTTTATAGCCAACTTCAAACTATCAAACTTATGGTCTAGCTTTTCTTTTGTTATAAATTGATATAACCTAGGATGAAGCCTTGTTAATCTACTATACGCAAAATCTATGTCTTGCCGAAGTTCTAGTACCGTATGTAACTCCTTAATTTGGTTGTTATACTTTTTTACACTTACACATGATGTGATAAACAAAAACAACAAAAAAACTAATAATTTCTCTTTCATAATTGTACTAATCTATTTTATTAAATCTAAAGCTTTTACAAATAAAGTATTAAACTTTGAAATTACTATTTTACTTGAAAAAGACTAACAGAATAAGGTTTTAATTATCTTTATTCCTAAGTTTATAAAATATGCTTAAAAAAATTCTAAAAGTAATTGCCGCATGTACCGTGCTATTTTTTGCGTTACTATTTATTTGTAATTACATTATTGATGCGTCTACAGAAGAACAAACATACACATCAGTAGAAAAAATACCTGCAAATAGAGTTGGCCTAATATTAGGAACGGCAAAGAGACTTACATCTGGGCATCCCAATCCCTACTACACGAATAGAATTATAGCTACTGTTGCCTTGTATAAGGCAAGTAAGATAGAATTTGTCCTTGTAAGCGGCGATAACGGAAGTATTTATTACAATGAACCTAAAGCCATAAAAAAAGATTTGGTAAAAGGCGGAATTCCTGAGGATAAAATATTTTTAGACTATGCCGGATTCAGAACACTAGATTCCATGATGCGTGCTAAACATGTTTTTGGACTAACTAGTGTTACGGTAATTTCTCAAGAATTTCACAATGATAGAGCCATCTACCTAGCACATAAAAAAGGCTTAAAGGCCATAGGGTTTAACGCAAAAGACATCACTGGAACAAATGGATTTAAAGTACAACTAAGAGAATATTTTGCTCGCGTAAAAGTTTTTATAGATTTACTCACCAATAAACAACCTAAGTTTTATGGAGAAAAAATTGAGATAAAATAATTAGAAACATTTTATACGCTCCACAAAAAGCATTCACGGATTAAAATACAGCAGAATACTAGTACATAAACACTAATTTAATTCATCATAGTTAAGCACCGTTATTAGAGTTCTATCATTTTGATTATGCAAAAACTCCAAACAATAAACTCCATTTTTACACTGGTTGATGACTAGATTTTCACCATACCCAATATATTCAACTACATTTTCGCTAGAAACACCTTTACTCAATAAGTATTTTCTAACGGCACTTGCCCTGTCCTGAGAAAGTGATAAGTTAGACGCACCACTGCCACGGCTATTGGTATGAGATTCTACTTTGAGTTGTATCTCTGGAAAATTAACCACGACGGCAGCTACCTTATCTAGTTCTGCAGCAATGGCAGGCGTAATCGTACTTTTTCCTTTACTAAAATAAAATTTCTGAAGCTTAATTACTGTTTTACTTTCCTTCTCCTCAACTACATCTTGAATAAAAGGCAAACCAATTTTTAAATTCTGGGTAACCGCTTTAGCTCCTTGTTCTTGCAGAAATTCTTGATAAAATCTTCCATGTCCCTTTTTAAAAGCTTTCACAGCATATTCTTTACGAAATGGAATTTCAAATTGATAATCGCCATCAACACCACTTATAGACTGCTTCAGTATATTTCCATTTTCATCAAAAAGAGTAATACTAGCTTCTTCAATACCTTTATCATTTGCTGGATTAACTACTATACCTTTAATTACAATTGTTTTTAAACCTGGTTTTTCTGCCACTTTAAAACCATAAATATCATCATTACCCTTACCGCCTTCTCTATTAGATGAAAAGTAACCAAGATAACTACCATCAGCAGCATCTTTTTTAATGATAAATCCAAAATCATCATAAGAACTATTAATACCCTTACCTAGATTCACAGGGGTACTAAAACCGTCTTCAGACATATTAGAGGTATACATATCCATTCCTCCTAAACCATAAAAAATATCAGATGAGAAAAACAAACTACCCTCTAAAATATAAGGAGCTATTTCATTTCCTGAAGAATTTATTTTTGGCCCTAAATTTATAGGAGCAGACATGATTTGTCCATTATTGGTGTGCACATAATAAATATCTGTTCCTCCAAATCCGCCTTCAAAATTTGCAGCGAAATAGAGTTTACTTGTTGCAGCATCGTAATACGGATAGTAAAATGATGTACTCAAATCTCTCAATAGATATTCAAAACTCCCTTTTTCGGTTACCAAACCAATAGCCAAAGTATTCTTTCCATTTTTATCAAACAGCAAATCATCTCCATCTGCATTAGAGAGCATATATATAATGCCATTTAATGCTTCAGAAAAATAAGGCGTTGCTTTATGATAGTTAGAATTTGCTACCTTTTTAAACACTTTAGGAACAGTAACATCTCCGTCTGCCTGAATTTTTCCAGCATAAATATCTAAATAAGACTCCCCTGATGGCGCATAAATCTTCCCTTTTACTTTGGTTCGACCACTTGTAAATAATAATTCATCCTTATAAAATGCAGGAGAAAAATCGGCTTGAGGACTATTCAAATAACAGTTGAAAATAAGAAAATCTTGATTTTTAGCAGTATTATTCTCTAAAATCTCAAAGTTGAATTCTGAATTATCTATCAATTCTTTAGAAAAGAAGCTAGAGAATTTTGAAGTATAATTCTGAAACTCTGCTCTATCTTTAGTTTTACTTACAGACAAAAGTAACTTGTTAATATAAGGAGTCCCTAAAGTAGTATCTTTTTCATATTGTTTCTCGTAAAGCTCTGCAGCTTTAGTATAGTTACCCGTCTTTAAATATGAATCTGCAAGGTTTAGAAATTGCTGACTAGTTAAACTCTTTTTAACTTGTTCTTTATTGTATTCTTTTATAGCCTCTTTATACGCATACTCAAAAAAGAAATTATCTCCTTTAGATTTATTTTGCGCAAAGCTTAATGCACTAAACATCAGTAAAAATAATAGGATGGCTTTTAGTTTCATTTTCATGCTTTATAGTTAAAAGAATCTTGGTGTATCTATCTGTTTTGGTTTCCCTTTGCTATTTCCGTTCTTTTTATTCTTACTATCTCCACCTCTACCAAAGAAAAATTTAAGAACAACTTCGTGAGACCCATCATTATAACTAGAGAAGCCATTGACTGAATAATCATAAGAATACCCTACGAACATACTGTTAGAAACCTGTACTCCGGCCATACCACTAACCGCATTATCAAATCTATACGAAGCTCCTAAAGTAACCACATCACTAAGTAAAAAATTAGTAGAAATATTAGCATTTAAAGGCAAGCCTTCTAAATAGTTTAAAAGAAAAGCTGGCTTAAATTTTAGCTCATCTGATAAATTAAAAACGTAACCTCCAATGAAGTTAAATTGAGGTTTATCCTCAATAAACACAGAGACCTCATCATTATATACAATATCTGTCAAAAAATTTGGAATGGAGACACCAGTATACCAATTTTCTCCATAAAGAAACACTCCAGCACCAACAGTAGGATAAAACTTATTCAACGAGGTTTCTGAATTAAGGAGAGGTTCTCCCATTACCTCAAAATTACCTTTCGTATAATCTACATTCAACAAAGCTCCTCCGGCATCTACCCCAAACGATAGCTTTGTGTTATCGGAAACTTTAACTTGAAAAGAATAAGCAACATCAATATAGGTTTGTGTAGAGGGCCCTAGCTCATCATTAACGATATTTAATCCTAATCCGTTTTTATCATTCGAAAAAGGCAAATTAACTCCTAAACGCATTGTTTTAGGGGCACCATCTACAGAAATCCATTGCGCTCTATAGGAACCTGTTATTTCTGTATTTTCTACAGTACCAACATATGCAGGGTTAAAGCTACCTATATTATACATGTACTGTGTATACTGAGGCTCTCGCTGCCCATAGGAAAATTGCATTATTCCTATCAGAAAAAGTAGTATACTAAATATATTTATATTCAAATTTTTCATTTTAAAAGTGCTTTGCATATTACCTAATAATTTGAATCCAACCTTTAGTTATTGGCGAACCATCACCTAAATTCAAAACATAATAATATGTTCCCTTCGGAAGATCTCCGTTTTTACCTGTACCATTCCAATTATTCTGATAACGTACTGCTTTATATACTTGATTTCCGTACCTATCAAAAATTTCTATACTATTGTTGGGGTAATTCTCTAAACAACTAATCGTTAAAAAATCATTAATACCATCACTATTTGGTGAGAACTGGTTGAATAACACTCCGCATTCGCTATCACAAGCACCCGCAAAAGCATTTGGCACGCAAGGATTAAAATTAGCGGGATCCAATTGATCTACGACACCATCCAGATCACTATCTAAAATATTAGAATCTAAAGCATCTATAATTCCGTCATTATCTTCATCTAAAGGGTTCTCCACATCATCACCAACTTCTACACCATCTAGTATACCGTCATCATCAGAGTCTTCATTATCTGGATTTGTACCAAGTGTATTTTCCTCAGCATTCGTTAATCCATCCATATCTGTATCTAAGACACATTCTACCACTGTTACCGTAATGGTTACTAAAACATCTGAACAAGGTGCTACTGCGGTATCTGTTGTAAATGTAAAGGTATAAGTACCTACTGGTGCGTTTATAAAATCTACCGTATCAGTACCTGAAACTGACAATGCATTGGAGGGATCTGAAGTGACTTCCCAAGTACCAGAAACACTTTGGGTAAGCCCTGTATTTAAATCAATCACCGTCGCAAAGTCAGAATCTAAAACATTACACGCATTTAAAGGCGTTGTTACTGCCTGCACGACAGGTTCGTTGCTAATTGTTGCAACTACTGGTATACGATCAGATAGACAACTACCGATAACAGCTTGCGCATAATATGTCGTAGTTTGCGTTAAGTTGGGTGTGGTAAAGCTCGGTGAATTTTCCTCTAAAGGCGTTGTACTCGTTTCAGTAGCATACCAATTAATAGTACTCCCATCTGTTGCCGTTGCTTCTAGCGTCATGATCCCTTCAGAACATAAGGCATTTTCTGTTGCTGTTATTTCAGGTTCTTGATTAATAATTATAGAAACTGATAATACCGGACTCGCACAATCGTCGGCTTCATCTAAAAAGAATGCATAATAAGTTCCTTCCTGGGAAACTAATGTATTGGTCAAAAATACATCTGATCGCGTATAATCGTTACTTCTACTCCAAATTAAGTTTGTACCACTAGGAGCCGAGCTGCTCGTATATGCTGCCAAATCTTGACTAATAGATTGGCCTGCTACAACACAAAAATCTGTATTCACTTCTGTGTTTAATTGTGGAGGTGTATTCCCTGCACCACAAGGGGTACATTCTGTAACAAAAATACTTACCTCAATGCTTTCTGGAGGACAAGAAGGTGCACCGGCATAATTAGGCGTATAAGTATAAATATATGACCCTGTAGGCTGCCCGTTATAACTTACTGAATTCCCCGAGTTAATTGATGTTGTCTGACCCGCAGGCGAATCAATTAAATTCCATATTCCACCAAGGGTTTGCCCATTAAGTGCATCATCTAAATCTAAAGAAGTACCAATACCAAAAAAACCTTGATTACATACTTGATTATTATTACTTAATGCCCCTAAAGAAGGTGATGTATCAAAACTAATACTTGGTAAACTTACTACAGGTGAAATACAAGCATTACCATTTTCTGATCCGTAGTAAAATCCGTAGAAATCTCCTCCATCCATTATAACAGACGAATCAAGAAATGAAGCTTCATCGTTTGGGTCAGGGGTTGCATCCGTACTCCAACGTAAGGTTGTTCCTGATGGTGCTGCTCTAGTAACGAAGCTAGATAAATCTACCTCTACCCCAGAACAATATCTTTCTGGTATACTACTAACTAAAGGCGGAGCAATACCTCCAGCACTACAGCCATCATTATCTACTAAAGTTATAATAGCATTACTGCTTGAATTCCCTGCTACAGTAAAGCCTCCGTCATCCGTTCCTGTTAATCTAATTTGTACACTTTCATTTCCTTCAAATGATGTATCATCTACAGGAACTACTATTAATTGAGCAGTTCTATCTCCATCAGGGATACTAATATTGGATCCAAGATCTACATAATCTGTACCTGAAGTTGCTGTACCGCTGAAAACAAAATTAACAACTACATTTCCTCCTGTAGTGTTTACAGAACCTAAATCTATTAAAAAAACGCCGGTATCATCTGCTGGTGTTCCTTCCGTAGCTATCGCATCTGTAGCTGTAACTACAACAGTAGACTGCCCAGACATAAAAATTGGCAAAAATAGAAATCCGACTACAAGCAAAATTTGTGCAAAATAATTCGCACAAGAAAGTTTATAAATTGGTTGGTATAGGGTATTCATGGTTATCGTATTTTATTTCTTAAAAAACAAAATTACATACAAATTTTGCGGCATTTAAAATAGACCCCAATATTACTCAAAATATCGATTATTGAACCGATAAAAGGGGTGAAATACCACTTTCATCGGTATAACCATTCACTCTAAAATAGTTTAAACAATTTCAGCAGACTTAGCTTCAGCCCCTGGATGAATCTTCTTCACTAAACCTTGTAAAACTTTCCCTGGTCCTACTTCAATAAATTGAGTAGCCCCATCTTCTATCATATGCTGTACACTCTGTGTCCACTTTACAGGAGCAGTCAATTGAGAAATAAGATTTTTCTTAATTTCATTTGCATCCCTAATTGCTGTTGTACTTACATTTTGATATATAGGGCAAGTAGGTGTTTTAAATACCGTATTTTCAATAGCGGCGGCTAGTTCCTCTCTTGCAGGCTCCATTAGTGGAGAATGAAAAGCCCCACCCACAGGTAACATAAGCGCTCTACGTGCTCCAGCCTCTTTCATTTTTTCGCAAGCAATAGTTACAGCCTCTACTTCTCCAGAAATAACTAATTGTCCTGGACAATTATAATTTGCAGCAACCACAATTCCAGGAACTTCTGCACATATTTTTTCTACAACATCGTCTGCTAAGGCCAAAACCGCAGCCATGGTGCTCGGTTTTAACTCACAGGCTTTCTGCATGGCCAATGCTCTTTGAGACACTAACTTAAGACCGTCTTCAAAATTTAAAGTGCCATTGGCTACTAAAGCAGAAAACTCTCCTAAGGAATGACCCGCTACCATATCTGGCTTAAACGTAGCTCCCATTACTTTACTCAATATTACAGAGTGAAGAAAAATAGCAGGTTGAGTTACCTTAGTTTCCTTTAAAGCTTCCGCAGTACCCTCAAACATAATATCCGTAATATTAAAACCTAAAATGTCATTCGCTTTTTCAAAAAGCTGTTGAGCAATAGGATAATTTTCATAAAGGTCTAAACCCATTCCTACAAATTGCGCTCCTTGTCCTGGAAAAATATATGCATTCATCGTTTTAATTCTTTTAATTATGTGACAAAAATAGTGATAATATTTATTTTGATGTCCTAGCCTCTATTCTTTAAACCAACCAGAGTACATCACATAACTTTCTGCTATTCTATCTATTTCTCCTGAACTTAATTCAGGGCTAATATCTTTTATTTTTTTTGCTGGCACTCCTGCAAATATAGTACCACTAGGCACATGGGTTCCTTTGGTCAGCACTGCTCCTGCTGCAATAATACTATTGCTTTCCACGATGCAATCATCCATAACAATACTCCCCATTCCTATAAGAACATTATCATGTATGGTACATCCGTGAACAAGAGCATTATGACCAATGGATACATTATTACCAATGGTAGTTGGCGATTTCTTGTAGGTTGCATGAATTACTGCACCATCTTGAATATTAACCTTATTCCCTATTTTTATATAGTGTACATCTCCTCTAAGCACTGCATTATACCAAACACTACATTGACTACCCATGGAAACTTCTCCAACAATTACAGCATTTTCAGCTATAAAGCAATCTTCGCCTATCACTGGAGTATTTCCGTTTATTGTTTTTATTATCATACTAATTATTTATTACTGATTAAAATATAAATACCTATTCAAAATAGGCTAATAAATCTTTCTTTTTAGAAGCCGAAACTAACAACTCCTTACCATTAGAAAGCACAACGCTACCTCCTTTTCCTTTGACATATTTTACAATTTCATTTACATTTACCACATAAGATTTATGAATTCTAGCAAAAGAGAAATCTGACAGTGCTTCTTCAAAATATTTTAAAGTTTTACTCACGACTATTCTTTTGTCCTTTACATAAATCTCCGTATAATTATCATCTGCTTTGCAATACATAATATCTGAGACATTTAAAATTTGAAAACCATCTTGTTGCGGAATTGTTATTTTGCCCTCCACCGCATTCAACTTTGGCTTTAAAATCTTATCTTCTAATGCATTTTCTTTTTGACGGATTTCCATGACATAATCTACCGCTTTAATCAATTCATCGATACTAATAGGCTTCATTAAATAATATGCCGCATGGTTATTTAGCGCATCTAAAGCATAATTATTATACGCCGTAACAAATACAGTTTCAAATGTTCTCTCTGGCACTTGCTCTAATAAATCAAAGGCATTACCAAAGGGCATTTCTACGTCTAAAAAAACCAGATCTAATTGGTTTTTTTCGATTAAATCTAAACCTTCTTTTATCGTTGACGCTTCTCCAACAAGAGTTACATTTGGGCAATATTTAGCTAAATAATTACGTAAAATTTCTCTACTATTGGCTTCATCTTCTACCAGAATTGCTTTCAATTTCATACTCCTATTTTATAAATTGATTCTTGCTATTGTTCTTTATTCAACGAAAAAGAGACTTGTGTGCCTGTCCCGTCCTCCTTATAATCAGAAATGACTACATCTACTTTATCCTTATACATATCATTAAGAATATCGATTCTCTTTTTAATATTGCCCATACCTTTGGACTTTTGTTTTTTCTGATTATTTGTTTTTAATTCGGTAGATTTTTTACGTCCAATACCATTATCTATAATTGTTATTTCGATGCTATTCTTAGTTATATTTTTAACCGATATCTTTAAAAAACCTTTTTCATCTTTATACCGAAGGCCATGCCAAATGGCATTTTCAATATAAGGTTGCAATAGCATAGGAGGAATTTGATAAGCAGCAATATCGATCTCTTCATCAATTTTTATTTCATAATCAAATTTATCTGCAAACCGAGAATGTTCTAGTTTTGTATAAAGTTCCAGTAATTCTATTTCTTTAGTTAATGGAATAAAATCTTCTTCTGAATTTTCTAAAACAGCACGCATCAGGGTAGAAAAATCACTTAAATACCTATTCGCACTTCTCTCATCGCTTTTAGCAATATAATTATTTACAGAGTTTAGCGCATTAAAAATAAAATGCGGATTCATTTGTGATCGCAAAGATTTTAGAGCCAATAAATTGTTTGCTAATTTTTGCTGCTTATTACTGCGGTAGAAAAAGTATGTG
Organism: Cellulophaga algicola DSM 14237; assembly: GCF_000186265.1. Taxonomy (NCBI): domain Bacteria; kingdom Pseudomonadati; phylum Bacteroidota; class Flavobacteriia; order Flavobacteriales; family Flavobacteriaceae; genus Paracellulophaga; species Paracellulophaga algicola. Next base: position 2,406,173 of record NC_014934.1, on the reverse strand, counting down.
GTTAAGCCTAATAATAGCATTCCAAAAACAAGCGAATAGATTAACCATTTTTGACGTTCTACTAATTGCTCACTCGTCAACACCAAATCATATTTACTTTGGTACAATTCCCTTTCTTTTTCTAATCCCGAAATTCTATTCTGTTTTGTTGCTATCTCTCTATTTAAGCGGGTTGCCCTAGAAATCTCTTGTTCCTTTCGCACATATAACGTATCTACAATACTTACATACTCTTGATACGTTTCTAACGCTTTATTAAAATCTCCTTGATACTTATACACTTCAGAAAGCTTTCTTGTAGCGTCTTTTTGAACCACTAAATCATCATCAACGCTAGCTTCATCAATACTCTCTATTAAATAGGGTATTGCTTGATCGTATTTCTGCTGAGATAATAATGCATTTCCTATTTTATATTTAATACGTTGCGATGAAATAGAATCAGAACCTGTATTTACCCCTGAGGTTTTTGCTACTTTTTTCTGAGGTGAGTTCAGCACTTTTAAATCTTCTAAACTCTTTTTTCGGAGGCTAACTTCTTTATCATATTCATTTCTCTTATTGTAAAAATCGGCCACTTTCTCTTTTTCCTGAACCGCTCTTTGTGGCGCTTCATTCTTAGACAATTCTAGTGAATTATCATAATAAACTTCTGCTTCTTCTAGTTGATTATCATCAGCATAGGCATCGGCAATTTTAGAGTTTAAATCTGTTATTTTAGGCGTTATAGATTTCTTTTTGGCCAAGTTTAGTCCTAAAGAATAATTTTCAATAGCTTTATCTGTAGCACCTAAACCTTTATTAGCATCTCCCAAGCCCTCATATACTTGTGCTTTTTGATAACTTGTAAGCGAAGATTTTTTAGCTAGGGCTAGAAATATAGATTGCGCACTTACATACTCATTATTAGCCAAATAACTTTGTGCCAGCAACAACTCCGTCTTAACAGTATCTGAAGCTAATAGGGCTTCTTTAAAGCTATTTACCGCTAAATCATATTGTTTGTGATAGTGATATATCTCCCCTAAAGTAGTGTATGATTTTGACAGTAAATCCTTGTCGCCTTCTCTACCTATTTGTACGATTGCTTTTGTAACGAAATCAATACTATTTTCAATATCTGTTTTTTTATAATAGTTTGCTGAATCTAATAATTGCTGAATAGATGTGGAGCTTCTACTTTTTGATGCTACCTTAGACGCTTTACTTTCAGGGGTGTAATCTCTTACGCGAACATCTACATCCTCTGAGCTTTTTACGATATGTGTTACCGTTTCAAAGGCAAAACTCTCAAACATCAACTCATCTCCAATAATTGCTTTAATTTTAAATTCTCCCAAACCATTGGTCACCGTATAACTCCCACTACTAGTAGTTACTGTAACACCAGATATTGGCTCTCTATTTTCTTCACCTTTTACAGAACCCTTTATCTCAAAACTAGACCTTTGGCTTTGCGCTTGAGAAAAAGCTACAAAACAAAACAAGAGAAACGTAAAAAATAGGTGCAGTCTTTTATTCATTATGCATTAAATAGAGGATAAACTTAGTTGTTTTTCATGGTATTAAAAAATGCTAAAATTATTGATTCCCATAAAATTAACCCTGATAAGTAGGCTTTACAAATTTGGCAACTAACTTCCCTCATTGAAACAACCACTTTACTCATTGTTTGTTTTATCTAAAAAAGTTTGCGGCTAGTTTTACGAACGGAATAAAACAATATAAACTTAAGCAAACATGAAAAATATTAAAAAAATTATCGGGATAAGCTTTCTAGCGCTCAGCGTTACAGCAATGAGTGCCTGTGAAATGATCGAAAAAAAAGACGTTACAGCGCCCGTTATGGCGCAAGCAACTACGAACGAACACAAACACATAAACAATACGGTTAAAATTGCGTTACTATTAGATACTAGCAATAGTATGGACGGACTTATTGACCAAGCTAAAGCACAATTATGGGACATCGTAAACAAATTTGCGTATGTAAAGGCACGTTGCGGTAATGATACAAACCACGATTACATAAGACCAAATTTAGAGATTGCCCTTTACCAATACGGAAATGATTACTTAGCGTCACAAGAAGGGTACATTCAACAAGTACTAGGGTTTAGCGGAGATTTGGATGAAATTTCAGAAAAACTATTTTCTTTAAGCACTAATGGTGGCGAAGAATACTGCGGGCAAGTAATACAAACCTCCTTAAATCAATTAGATTGGGGTAAAAATGCTGATAACCTAAAAATGATATTCATTGCAGGGAACGAACCTTTTACCCAAGGTAAATTAAATTATAAAGATGCGGTAACTAACGCAAAAGAAAAAGATGTAGTCATCAATACTATTTTTTGTGGCGAGTACCAACAAGGCGTATCTAGCCAATGGAAAAACGGTGCAATTTTAACCGGTGGCGATTATATGGCTATTGATCATAACAAACATATTGTACATATAGATACCCCATATGATGCAGATATTGTAAAGCTAAATTCTAAATTAAACCATACCTATATTGCTTATGGTAGTTTAGGAAAAGCTAAACTGCAAAAGCAATATGCACAAGATAATAATGCTATGGAAGTAGAAGAAGCTGTAGCGGTAAAAAGAGCCGTGAGTAAAAGTTCTAGATTATATAACAATGCCACTTGGGATTTGGTTGATGCAGCAGATGACGAAGAGTTTGACACCTCTAAATTAGAAAAAGAACAGTTACCTGTAGAATTAAAAAATAAATCAGATAAAGAAATTGAAAATTACATTGGTATTAAAAAAGAAGAACGTACTGCTATACAATTGCAAATTCAAGAATTAAATAAAAAACGTGAGTTGTTTATTACAAAAAATCAAATAGGTGAAAATCAAGGAGGACTTGAAAATGCAATGTTATCTGCAATAAAAAAACAAGCTGAACTGAAAAATTACAAATGGGATAACTAAACAGAGCTCCCGTAAAAAGCAAAAATCCTGTAGCCAAAACTACAGGATTTTCTATAAATTATTTGTTATTATATTTTAATAATTAACTGCAGGACATTTACAATCAAATCTTTTTTCTGTTTGCAAAAAGTCATACCCTAAGGTAATCTGATGAAAACCACCATTATCAAAACGAATATCTCCCATTTGATAAGAATAATTATAAGACACCATAAAATTCTTATAGTTTACGCCAACTATTGGTGTAATTAACTGTAAACGTTGTTCACCAAAATCGTCTGTAGTAGCATACTGCGCTCCATCAAAACTTCTTCGGTAAGAAATACCGCCCCATACTTTACCAAAATCTACGTCTTTATACACCTTAGCATTAAAATCCATTGATTTTTCTTGGGTAAAATCTGTCATTTGAAACATTACAGAAGGCTCTAGTTGCCAATCACTACGACCAAAAAGATACCCTACAGAAAACAAATATCGTCTTAGGTTATCTACTTCTGGCACTTGAGGGTTATCCGTTCTATCTTTATAATATAAATTACGCTTACTACTCATCACGTTTAAAATGGATGCATGTGCATAGAATTCTAAATAATTATAAGACATTCCTAAATCTGCATTAAAGTAAGTAGCACTTATTCTAGACCCTACAATTGCAGGATCTGGCGTTACTGACCTAAACTCCGTTTCATCTAAACTACTCTGTAACATAGTACCACTTAGTCCAAAAGAAAGCTGATTTAAAGTACGTCCATCACCACCAAATTTTAAGTGGTGCGCGTAGGTAAATTTAACACCCGTCTGTGAGTGATAACCATTTGCATCATTAAAAATTATAGCGCCTACGCCACTTTTTTCACTTACTCTAAAATGTGCATTTAAAGTTTGCAAATTAGGGGCATCATCAACACTAAACCATTGTTTTCTAGCTGTAAGTCTAACTTTACCACCTTCTCCTATACCGGCCATAGAAGGATGAACTAAATAATAATTATCCGATAAGTAATCAAAATAAACAGGGATGCCTTCTTGAGCCTTAGTTGGGGCTACAAAAATTAGCAGGAGTAGTACTGAAAAATAAATCCTTTTCATTTAAATGTTTAAAGAGTGGTGTGTTCTAGTTTTTCTAAATATAAAGTATAACGATATAAATACAACATTATTATATATAGCTATAGTGGCAATTACTTTGTATTTTTGCTCCTAAAATAAAATTAAGATGAAAGAGTTTACGATAACTATTGTAGAAACTAATAATCCGGCCATACTTAAGTTCGATACGAACCACTTTATCACCAAAAGCAATAACTACGAATATAAAGATATTGATGAAGCTAAAAACTCACCACTAGCACAACAATTATTTTATTTGCCCTTTGTAAAAACTGTTTATATCTCTGCTAACTTTATTGCCTTAGAGCGTTTTAGCATTGTAGAATGGGATGATGTTAAAGATGAAGTTGCTCAGCAATTAGTAGAATATTTAAATAGCGGAGAACCCGTTATTTTCGAAGATAAAGACCCTAAAAAAGTACCTGCAACAGTATACGCAGAAAGCACTCCTAATCCTGCTGTGATGAAGTTTGTTTCTAATAAAACAATTGTACCTACGGCTTTTGAATTTAAAAATATTGACGAAGCTAAAGATTCAGAATTAGCAAAGAAATTATTTCATTTTCCTTTTGTAAAAGAAGTTTTCTTTGATGAGAATTATGCATCTGTTACTAAATATGAAGTTGCAGACTGGAATGAAGTGACCTTTGATATTAGAGAATTAATTAGAAATTTCATAGCCGATGGACTTGAAGTGGTTTCTGCCGAAAGTGTGGTAAAGAAAAAAGCTGAAGCCCCAAAAACACAACTTCAAGATGCAAACCTTGATGATACTTCTAAAAAAATAATTGATATTTTAGAAGAGTATGTGAAGCCCGCTGTTGCTAGTGATGGTGGTAACATCATGTTTAAATCATACGATAAAGAGACTAAAACTGTAAATGTTATTTTGCAAGGTGCTTGTAGCGGTTGCCCTTCGTCTACGTATACTTTAAAAAACGGAATAGAAAGCATGCTTAAAAATATGATGGCAGATCACGTTGAGAATGTTGTAGCTATTAACGGCTAAAACTTACGCTGTTAAATATTTTTCCTACATATATTCGTCATTCGATTTGAAATTTCTTACTTTTAAAGAAACACAAAATTAAAAATCATTATGGCAATTTTAAAAGTAATTGAAGTATTAGCAAATTCAGAAAAAAGCTGGGAAGACGCAACAAGAAAAGCAGTATCTCAAGCATCAAAAAGCGTTAAAAACATACGCTCTGTTTATGTTAACGAACAAAGTGCTTCTGTGGAAGACGGTGACGTAAAAGAGTTTAGAGTAAATGTAAAAATCACTTTTGAAATAAAGTAATTTGTTTTATTCTATAAAGTACTAAAAGCGCATTGTATGCGCTTTTTTTATGCTTTAAAATTAGAATAACCGTATAAGTGACGCTAATAATACAACTTTTGCCGTAATCCAATAATACGATAGGATATTAGTTTTAGATGAAGTTCCTTTGCGGTGAAAAGAATGTAGAATAGAATTAAAAAATTACATGGAGAAACTTACAGATTATCAAGAACATGTTGACAATGCAATAAAATGGATTTGGGGAGCACTTCCTAATTTAATTCTTGCTGTGTTAATCTTTATAGTTGGTTTATGGCTTATTAAAGTGGTTAATAAAATGGTTCGTAAATTCTTTATAAAGCAAGATTACGACCCATCCTTAGAAAGCTTCTTACAAAGCCTTATAAGCATAGGGTTAAAAATAACCTTATTTGTACTTGTTATTACCCAATTAGGCGTACAATCTTCTTCTTTGGTGGCTATAATTGGTGCTGCTGGTCTTGCTATTGGTTTAGCATTACAAGGATCACTAGCTAATTTTGCTGGAGGCGTACTTATCTTAATTTTTAAACCTTTTAAGGTTGGCGATTTTATCGCTGCTCAAGGAGTAGATGGTACCGTGAAAGAAATATCAATATTTACGACAAAATTAAGCACATTCGGGAATCAAATTGTTATTGTTCCTAACGGTCAATTATCTAATAACAACATTACCAATTACAATGCGCAAGATACTCGTAGAGATAAAATTTCTATTGGAATAGGATATGGTTCAGATTTAAAAAAGGCAAAAGAAATCCTTTTAAAAATTTGTGCAGATTATGAAACTATCTTCAAAGATCCAGCTCCAGTAGTTTATGTGGATGAATTGGCAGAAAGCTCTGTAAATCTTACGTTGCGTTTTTGGGCCAACAACTCAGATTTCTGGGAAGCACACTTCTATGTAATGGAGGAAACTAAACTTAGATTTGATGCGGAAGGAATTGAAATTCCATTCCCACAAGTAGTACAATACAATAAATAACGCTAAGCCTTTTTCTTCTTTAATACGATAAAGTCTTTTAAATAATAAGGTTCAAAGTAGGCAACATTTTCAAGGTTGTTTTCTTTGAACTTTTTATTAGAGAGCATTGCCATTTCTTTTGCTGAAGGCACAACCGTAGTTTCAAAACTAAAATTAGCGTGCGTTAAAGTCTCTTTACATTTTTGAGCTCCACTCCCTAAAATTAGCACCTTACCTTTTTCCGCGTAATCACGGAATGAATTTTCATCAATTACCTCTGCTTTGGTTTCTCTAATTTCTTCTAAATCATGATTGAAAACGGAAGAATACACTTCCATACGGCGGGCATCTAAAACAGGTATTACAAAACTTACATCATTAACATGGGCCTGATAAGCCATACTTTCCAATGTTGGTATAGAAATTAAAGGAAGGTCAAGTGCAAAACATAATCCTTTTGCTGCAGAAACACCTATACGCAAGCCTGTATAAGAACCAGGACCCTTACTTACCGCTATAGCATCTAAATCTTTTAGATTCAGCGACGCTATTTGCAAAACTTCTTCTATAAATATATGTAGTTGCTCTGCATGAGAATAAGCCGCGCTGTCAAACTCTTTAATTGCTAAAAGCGCTCCATTTTCAGCTATGCTCACAGAACAATTTGTCGTAGCCGTTTCTAAGTTTAATAATATTGCCATAATACTTGCAAAGATACATGCAACAACCAAATTTAAAACAAAAAAAAAGATCCATAATGAATTATGAATCTTATAGTATCGTGTTTCGTTTACCTTCTAATCTAATGTAATTGGCATTCCAAAATAAAATTCTAATACTTTAAGTCTAAAAATATAATCATATTTTGTTCGTATCAATTGTGCTTCTGCGTCATCTACCCTAGATTGTGCTTGGCTATAATCAAACGAGTTCATTAAACCTACATCAAAACGTTCCTTAGAATATTCAAAGGCTAAACGTCTTGCTTCAACGGTTTTTTCTGCCGCTTCAAAGGCCTTAGCAAAACTTTTTACATCCACATATGCTTGATTAATTGTGGTTTCTAGAGCTAACTTATCTTGCTCTAACTGATTCTTTGCTCTGTCAATACCAATTTTTGATCGTTTGATATTATTCTTTACTGTAAAGCCATTAAAAATAGGAATATTTAATTGTGCTCCATAAGAAATACCATCATTGATCCATAATTGGTCTTTAAAACTATCTCTAAAAAACTGACCAGAACCGGCATCAAACTGCTGTTGGCTAGAGTATCTAGTATTATAATTAAAGAAAGCTCCCAAAGTAGGTAACAAAGCTCCTTTGCTTATTTTTAAATCTTTTTCTGCTATAGCTACATTCATCTCTGATAATTTAATATCATTTCTAAAGATCAATGCCTTGTCATATATCGTTTTTGGAGAATTAGTCAATACTTCTGATGGCGGAATTTCAAAAGATTCATCGACAATATCAAAATTCTCATATGCGGTAATTTGTAGCAACTGTGCTAAATTAATTTTAGAGATTATGATTGAATTTTCTGCATTTACTATTTGTTGCTCTTGTGTTGCTGCTGTTGCTTCAACTTCTAATAAATCTCCACGAGCTACAACACCAGCATCTACTAACTCTTTCGTACGCTTTAAATCTTGTTGCGTCACTGCATACTGTGCATTAAATACATGTAAAGATTCTTTGTTAGACAATACTTGCAAATAAGCATTGGCTACATTTAAACGAATATCATCTTTTAAATTATCTAAACGGTACTGACTAGAAATAGCATTCAACTTAGCTCTATTGTACCGGTGTAAGTTCCTGAGTCCGTCAAACAAGGTTACGTTAGAAGAGAACCCTCCACTAGCTGTAAAAATAGTCGTGGTTACTGCTTGGTTTGTGGTAGGATCAAAAGAAAGACCTGTATTCCCGGAAACAGAACTTGATGCGTTTAAATTAGGTAAAAAATCTCCTAAGGCATCCGATTTTTCTAGCTGAACATTTTGCAAGTCCAACTCAAATTGTTCTATAGTCAAGTTATTCTCTACAGCATATTCCACACATTCTTGAAGTGTCCATTTTTTAGATTGTCCTGTCGCGATTCCTACTGTGCACAAGAATACTATTAGTATACTATTAAATTTCATGCGATTTATTTTTTGATTGTTACGTGATTGATGATGGTTTATTCTTTCGACTCCTCTTCTTCAACATTCTTTTTTATAGGCTCCGTTTTATTCCAAATTTTCACTTGATCCTCTTCCGTAATTCCAGAAAGTATTTCTACATTAACACCGTCTGATATTCCTATTTCAATATCTTTTCTTTCAAACTTTTGATCTCCAACTGAAACCTCTACATAAGGTTTATCCGTATCCTTATCAAACTGCAATAATGCCTCAGGGATAACCAACACATCCTTCTTACTCTCCAAAACTAAGGATGCATTTGCACTATACCCGGCTCTAATTAAGATATCATCTTCAACAGCAACATCTCCTTCTATTTTAAACTGAACAGCCCCAGATTCTTCCACTCCCTTTGGTGCAATAAAGCGAAGTTTTGCATTAAACGTTTTACCCTCTAAAGCTCCCAAGCTTATTTCTAATGGAGAACCTACTTTTAATTTTGCTACCTCTCCTTCATCAACCTTACCCTCAAAAATCATTTTACTCAAATCTGCAATAGTTGCAATGGTGGTACCATCATTAAAATTATTACTTTGTATGACTTGATCTCCCTCTTTTACCGGTATTTCTAAAATTGTACCTGAAACCGTAGCCCTAATATTTGTATTTGCCGTAGAAGAGCCACCCGCAGAACCTTTTCTGATAATTTGATAATCTGCCTGGGCATTACCCAACTCCTGCTGTGCTTGATTGTATTGTAATTGCAACGTATTAAAATCTTGACTAGAAATAACGCCTTTATCAAAAAGCACTTTATTACGATCAAACTCAATTTTAGTATTATTTAAGGCTAATTGTGCATTTTTAACTCTTCCTCCTGCTTGATTCATGGATTGCTCATTGGGAACAACTTTTATTTTCGCAATAAGATCACCAGCTTTTACTTTAGCGCCTTCTTTTAAATAAACCTCTTCTATAATTCCAGAAATTTGAGGCTTTATTTCGATTTCATCTTCAGGAATTACTTTACCAGTAGCCACCGTTTTTTTCTCTACGTTAGAAATAAATGGTTTTTGGGTATCATAGGTAATGGATGATTTTTTATTGGTTCGAATAAAAAACATTGCAGCCCACAAAGCAGCTAACACTAATAGACCTAATACTACGTATTTTATTACTTTTTTCATTTGATGATATATTTACTTTTTATGTTGGTTTTACTTTATTCTTCTCTTAATGCATCAATCGGTTTAATACTCACTGCTCTTTGTGCTGGTATTAACCCTATTAAAGTTCCTAAAATTATCATTATTGCCAAGGCACCTAAAACATAAGGTATGGGCAGTGTAGGGTTGGTATACGGTAAATCTGTATCCTTTGTAAAAATATCGACTATCTTTAAAACACCCGCTCCCAATATTATTCCTAAAACGCCCGCTACCACTGTTAAGAAAACAGACTCTAATATGATCTGATTTCTTACCTCGGCTGGAGTAGCTCCTAGAGCTCTTCTTACTCCTAGCTCTTTGGTTCGCTCTTTAACGGAGATCAGTAATATATTACCAATACTAATAACACCTGCTAAGATTGTCGCTATTCCTACAATCAGAGACAAGAAGGTTAACCCCTTTGCAAAACCTGTAATTCTATTAAATATCTCACCTAAGTTAAATGCTCCAAAGGCTCTATCATCCTTAGGGTTTACATTATGAATACTTTTCAAAACACTTTTAACATCTTCCTCTGCCTTAACCACATCTGCATCATCATACGCAGCAATAGTTAACCAGCTCACATCTTCGCCAGTATTGTATAATTTCCTAAATGTAGTATAAGGAATGTAAATATCTGTATCACTCTCAAATCCGCCACCAGGAACAAACTTATGCACCCCAATTATTTGAAAATAAATATTATCTACTCGTATATAAGAACCTATCGGATTTTCTTCTTCTTCAAACAATTCTTGTTGGGTTCTTTCACCGATTACTGCTACTTTTCGAGCTTGATCTATATCTCTATCATTAATAAATCTACCGCCATCATAAATCTTTTTAGTAGCAATTTTAGTATAAACAGGATAATCGCCATACACCGGAGAAGAGCTAGATTTCATTCCACGGACTACAATGGCTGGTTCGCCATCAAAAACACCTTTAGCATTACGGGGTGCTATATATTCTATTTCCGGAAGTCTATTTTTTAAGGTTGCCACATCAGACAGCTTTAACTGCAACTGACGATCTGTTTTGTAGCCTTCATAAGGCATACTTGTACTTTGTGCCCAAACAAACATGCTGTTCATCGCCACACTCTCAAAGGCTCTTTCAAAACCATTGTCTAAGCCTTTTGCCGCACCAGCCAAAGCGATGTATATAAATATCCCCCAAAGCACACCAACTATGGTAATGGCTGTTCTAGTTTTATTTTTCCCAATAGAACCAAAAATCTCTTGCCAAGTATTACTATCAAAAATAAATTTCATATTACTCGTCTCTTAATGCTACAATTGGTTTAATTCTTGCTGCTTTTCTTGCGGGCACATATCCTGCTATAGCACCACATACAATTAATATAATCGTCGCAAAAATGGCAACTCCCATATCTATATAAGGATCCGTTATAAAATATGCATCTAATGATTTCCCTAAAGAAGTGAGCACTCCTATCCCTATCATCATTCCGATAAAACCAGAGATCGTTGTAATAAATACGGATTCTAAAAGAATGGTTCCTATGACAGATTTTGGTGTGGCTCCCAGTGCTTTACGGATACCTAGCTCCTTAGTTCTTTCCTTTACCACAAAAACCATTATATTACTTATCCCTATTATACCTGCAATTATAGTCCCAAAAGCAACCAAGGAAACAATCCATTGTAAGACCACTGCTAGCTGTTGATTTTGCTTTAGTTGATCTGCCACATTACGAACAAATATTCCATTTTGGTCTTTAGGACTTATAAACTTTTTACTTCTTAAATATTTTTCCAAACTTACTTGAAAAGCCATAGCTCCTGCATACCCTATCTGTGGTTTAAACCCAATAACAATCTGATCTATTTTATCTGTATTCTTTTCAATAAGTTGCCTTGTTGTATAGGGTATATAAATTTTTCTTTCTTCATTATCGCCGCCATCATCCTGAAATACACCAACAACTTTAAAAGAACTACCTGTAATATCAATAAACTCTCCTATCGGATTTTTACTTTTAAATAAATCTTTAGCTACAAGACGCCCTATAATAGCAATTTTTGTTTTTTTCTCTATATCATTTTCGTTGATATAACGACCAAACATTATAATTGTTTTTTCGTTTAATTGATGTGATGGCCCTACCGCTTGCGTTGTGTAATTATTAGATTCATTATTGTATTTAACCAAACCTCCCCGAGATATTCTTGGGGTTATATACTCCAAAAACATTGGGAAATTTTTTTTGATATCTTTTAAATCGCCATTATCAAATTCTATACTTCTATTGGCTTTGTACCCTTGATACGGAACTGTAGTTCTCCCCGGAAATACAAAAAAAACATTGGTAGCATCATCACCAAAAAATTTATTAAAGGTATTTGTAAGTCCATTTCCAAACCCAAACAGAACTACAAAAATAAATATACCGATAGCCACAGTAAACCCAGATAAAAAAGTTCGGAGTTTATTTTTCTGAATGGTTTCAAATATTTCTTGCCAATTGTCTCTATTAAACATATTGCGATGCTCTTACTTGCTCAATTTTTTTATCTTCTACAATAACTCCATCTTTTAAATGCACAATACGCTTACACATATCTGCAATGTCTGGTTCATGAGTTACAATAAGAATGGTATTTCCTGCGTCGTTTATTTTCTGAATTAGATCCATCACCTCATACGAGGTTTTACTATCTAGTGCTCCCGTAGGTTCATCTGCTAATAATACTTTTGGTTCTGCTGCCATGGCCCTTGCAATTGCCACACGCTGTTTTTGACCACCAGAAAGTTCACTTGGTAAATGTGTAGCCCATTCTTTAAGACCTACACGTTCTAAATACTTTAAAGCTTTTTCGTGACGCTCTTTTCTACCTACTTTTTGATAGTATAAGGGTAAAGCAACATTCTCTGCTGCAGTTTTGTAATTGATAAGATTAAAAGATTGAAAAATAAATCCTAAAAACTTATTACGGTATTGTGCCGCTTTTGTTTCATTAAGATTTTTAATAGGAACACCATCTAAGGTATATGAACCTTCATCTAGCTCATCTAACATTCCTAAAATATTTAATAAAGTAGATTTACCAGAACCTGAAGAACCCATAATAGCAACTAGTTCTCCTTCTTCTACTGAAAAATTTATTCCCTTTAATACATGCAAGGAATTACTTCCCATTTTATATGATTTGTGAAGATTTTTAATTTCAATCATGGTAGTTTTGTTAGTTGTTTGGGTTTTTACTCCGTCAGTTAGACATCATTGATTAGTTTGTGTTACAGAATGAAGTCTAAATATTATGTTAAAATTTACTTAGTATAAAAATCATAGTACGCACTATTAAACTCAAATAGGTCATATTATAAATTTAGTCCTCATTTTCTTCTTCTTCAATCTTATTCCACACTTTTATTTTATCAGTTAAACTTAGACCTGATTTTACCTCTACATTAATACCATCACTAATTCCTAGCACAATATCCTTGCGTTCAAATTCTTGTTCTCCTGTACTAATTTCTACAAAAGGCTTTTTGGTAGCATCATCATATTGCACCAAGGCCTCTTTAATAGAAATTACACTGTCTACTTTCGCTAAAATAATAGACGCGTTTGCACTTAGTCCTGCACGTATAAAAATAGAATCTTGCTTTTTTAAAGTTCCTTTAATTTCAAATTGTATAGCACCATTTTCTGCCTTTCCTTTAGGTGCTATATAATCTAATACTGCTGGAAAAATTGTATTTTCAATAGCTCCTACTGTAATTTCTAATGGTAAATTCTCTTTTACCTTGCCTACTTCTGACTCATCTATCTTACCTTCAAAAATCATTTTATCTACATCTGCAATTGCCGCTATAGTAGTACCTTCATTAAAATTATTACTTTCAATCACTTGGTTACCAACTTCTACAGGAACTTCTAACACCATTCCGCTAACTGTTGCCCTAATAAGCGTATTGGCAGCATTACCAAAACCTTTGGTAGTACCCGTTTTTGCAATATCGTATCTTTTATTAGCAGCGCCATAAGATTGCCTGGCTTGATCAAAAGAAACCTCTGCCCGTTCTAAATCTACTTTAGAAATCACCCCTTTTTCAAATAATGTTTTTTGGCGATCTAAATTTCTTTTTTGATCATCTAATCCAATTCTAGCACCATCAATAGAATTGCGCGCATCATTTAAAGCATTTAAATTAGGAACTATTTTAATTTTAGCTAACAAATCTCCAGATTTCACATAGTCTCCTCCTTCTACATAGATCTCCTCAATAACTCCTGAAATATTAGGTTTTATAAGCACTTCTTCTAAAGGCAGAATACTCCCTGTAGCCACCGTTTTTTTAATTATGGTTTGCTTCGTAGGGGTTTCCGTTTCATAGGTGATAGGGTTTTCTGCATTTTTTTGATATAAATAATACATAGCGCCTCCTAAGCAAACGACTATTAAACCTAAAATAATAATGGTTACTCGTTTTTTCATGTGTTCGTTTTTTGATTGATGATTTATTGTTTTATTCTGCTCTAAGAGCATCGATTGGTTTTACTTTTATTGCACTTTGTGCAGGAATGAAACCGGCTAACAAGCCTGATATGATTAATATTAACAAGGCGATAAGCACCACACCTATACTAACGCTAGGGTTTACAAACATATCTACAGGCCCTACCGCATCTAACAATGAATTTATTCCGAAAATAAATAAGGCTCCAAAAATGATACCTGCCATTCCGGATATGATGGTTAAAAAGATAGATTCCATAAGAATCTGCACTTTTATAGACCAAGGATCTTCACCAAGTGCACGCCGGATTCCAATTTCTTTTGTCCGTTCTTTAACCACAATTAACATGATATTGCTCACCCCTATAATTCCAGAAATTAACACTAATATCCCTACAAAATAGGCGATTAAGCGCATCGCAATAAATAAGCTTTCTACTCGATTGTATTGTTCATACAAATCAAAATTACCAATAGCTCTATTATCGTCTGGATGTATCTTTCGATTCTTTTTCATTAAGGTGATGATTCCGTCTTTTAAGCTTGTAATTGACGCTCCGTCTTTAGCGGTAATTGCCATCCAACCTACATCATTACCTTTATTAAATGCTTGTGAGAATGATGAGAAGGGTACATAAATTTCTTTTTGTCCTTCTTCTCCATCGCCATCATTATTTTTTTTCTTGTAGGTACCAACCACCATAAAATTGACTCCTTGAATTTTTATAAAGGAACCTAATACGGCTTCTTCCTTTTCAAATAAGGTAGATTTTACACCTTGTCCTATAATCGCAATTTTACGTTTTTCAATAATATCAGAATGATTTATAAAACGACCAGAAGTAATGGTCATAGGGTCTTGCTTGATAATTTCCGGATAATCACCATACACATTAAATGCACCCACTTTTATTCCGCGAATAACATTATTACCTCCTTGAAACCCATCTAATCTATTGCGTGGAGAAACAAAACGAAGCTCTTTAATGTTTTCCTTTAATGAAGAAACATCTTCAATTTTAAATTCAAAACGTCTTCCTTTTGGCAAGCCTTTATATTCTTTTGAAGTAGCTTGAGACCACATAAACATAGTATTCGTAGCAATATCACCAAAACCACTCTTAATACCGTTTTCTAAGCCCTTTCCTGCCGCTAAGAGAATAATTAGAATAAGAATTCCCCAAAAAACACCAAATGCGGTAAGAATAGTCCTGAACATATTACTTGTCAGCACTTCTATAATCTCTCTCCAACGATCTCTATTAAACATCTAGTTTTTATTTATTCGTCTCGTAATGCATCAATGGTATGTATACTTGCTGCGCGCCATGCAGGAAAAAAGCCTGCTACTGCACCAGCAACAACAAGAAGCAAAACAGTAGCCATAGCCACATTAAAATCTACAGAAGGATTTACAATATAATCTACCTCTATATTGGGGCCAATAATTTCTAACAACCCCATGCTAAAAATAAGACCTGTAAAACCCGAAATTGCAGTAACAAAAACAGACTCGTGCAGGATCATCCCAATAATGGACCAAGGTTTTGCCCCCAAAGCTTTACGAATTCCTATTTCTTTTGTTCTTTCTTTTACTACAATTAGCATAATATTACTGACTCCAACAACACCCGCAATAATGGTACAAAGACCAACAAACCAAAAGAAAAGTTTAATATTACCTGTTAATGAATAGAATCTTTTTGCATTCTCCATTTGGTTGTTTATTCCTATACCCCCTTCATCATCGGGAGCTATAGAATGTGCTTGCCTTAAATAGGTGTCAATTTCAGCTTTTAAGTGCACAGATTGTTGTACCGCCTGTTCAAAATTGGCGACTGGTGGTGATGAAAAAACAAGATTGTCTAATTTATCTGAACCGTTAAATACTTTTTGAGAAGTTGAGATTGGAATAAAAATACGGTTCTCCTCCCGATCACCTGCTTTATCCTTATATACCCCTATAATCTTAAATAGGATGTTAGAAATTTTTATATACTCCCCTATTGGGCTATCTATGGCATCAAAAGCCTCTCTCTTAATTTTAGCACTTATTACGGCTACTTTGGTTACCTGAGATTCGTCTTGCCAATTTAGAAAACGGCCTTGCACCATATTCTGGTTCTCTAAAAATTGAGCATCCTTTGTAGTGCCCATTACTTGATAAATTAGCGCGTCATTTTTATACGTAGTGGTGACATCTCTTGGTAAATAGAACATGGTTTTATGTTCCAAGTTTAAATCCATTTTATCTACTAGCGTAGTGTAATCTTCATTTCTAAATTGAATTTCTCTACCAGGATTAAGTCCTTTGTATGCATTTTGTGTAGTCTCTGTCCATATCCAAATGCTAGTGGCTGCATCACTTTCAAACTCTTTAGCAATACCATTTTGCATGCCTTGTCCAAAACCCAATAAAATAACAAGAATAAAAATACCTGAGGCCACAGATAGCCCTGTAAGAAATGTGCGTAATTTGTTTTTACGAATGGTGTCAAAAATCTCTTGCCATCTTTCTAAATCAAACATTTAGTAGCTTTTGGTTGGTTCGAGCTTTGGCAAAACTACCCGCTCAATACAATAGACTACTTATGAATGACTTTTGTTACACCAAAAAACTTAAAGTAATGTTAAAATTACACTTTAGGACTTTTCATCTTTCTATAAACGAAGAAAAAAAGCACTCCCACTAAGATATATGGAATAGCCATAAGATATACAATACCATCGTTAATCCCTTTGGCGGTAGTCATTCCTTCTTCACTTTCTAAAACGGCGCGGCACATTGCACATTGGGCATCAGCCAAATTAGGTGCCAAAAATAAAAGTAATACTAAGAATACAAATTTTTTATAGTTCATAAGTCCTTGGATATTAGTGCGCATAATAAGGAGAAATCATTAAGTATACCACCACTCCGGTAATAGCTACATAAAGCCATATCGGAAATGTAATTTTAGCAAACTTTCTATGAGCTTCAAATTTTTGTAAGTATGCTTTTGAAAACGTGATGAGTACTAAAGGAATAATTACCACCGAAAGAATTATATGGGTGATTAGAATAAATAAGTATACATATTTTATAAGACCTTCTCCTCCAAAACTAGTAGAATCTGAGGTCATATGATAAGCTACATACATTACTAAAAATGCCAATGACAAACCAATACAAGTCATCATGATTTGCTGATGTAGTTTTTTATTCCCATTTTTAATAGCAACTACAGCTACTATCAATAAAATTGCGGTAAGCCCATTAACCGAAGCATAAATTGGAGGCAAGAAACTTAATGGCGCTACATTAGGTAATTTAACACCAAACAAAATAACCACTACCAAAGGAATAACAATAGATACAATTGTTATTAGCCTATTAAACTTCTTTTCTTTTTGCTCAAGCTCATTCATCATTTCTCTTCCAGTAATTTTTGTATATCTTCTTTAAGTATTCCTATTTGTTCTTGCTCACCTTGATCATTTACGCCATCTTCTTCCGTGATTGTACCTCGATAATAGATCATTGGATTTCCAAAATCATCTACTCTTGATCTTATATACCCGTTTCTATCCACTAAGGCAAACATACCCGCATGCTCAAAACCGCCTGGAGCACTTGGAACTTCACTGGCAAAAATATTAAAACCTGAATTTGCTAAATCATAAATACCTTGCGCATCTCCTGTCATTAAATTCCAGTTTAAGTTGGTAACTCCGTACTTCTCTGCATATTCTTTTAACACCGTGGGTGTATCATAGGTTGGATTAATCGTAAAAGAAGCTACTCCAAAATCATCAAATTCTTTAAACTCACTTTGAATTTGAACCAAGTTTTGATTCATAATAGGACAAATTGATGGACAGGTTGTAAAGAAAAACTCTACCACATAAACTTTGCCTTTATAATCATTATTAGTAATTAACAGACTGTCCTGATTGACAAAGGCAAAATCTGGAACTTTTCTCTTCTCTCCGTTTATAACGATAAATGCTAAATTACCATTATTCATATCAATACTCATGCGATCGCTTTCAACAACAGTACCCTTATATACTCTATCTATTATTTTAGGAATAAAGATTATACCGAAAACTAGGATAATAAATGAAACCCAAATGTATGTGTATTTACTTTTTCCCATTAGATTTCTCTATTTGCGTTATTCTTTTTCAATGCCATTCTATATTCTGCTAATATAATACGAACATCGTCTATCATTTTATTGGTGAGCTCAGCTACAGAAGTAGCATCAAAACCATATATAGTTTTATGTTCTTCATCTTGATTACGACCACGGAGTGCAGCATCTTTATCTACAATAAAAACATATGGTGTGCTATAGCTTTCATCCAAACTTAAATCTGTATCAAGGCTATTGAAAATTAATTGAATTTGTTCTGGGCTAGCGAAAACAAATTTCCACTTATCTATTTCAGCAAGTCCTGAAAGTTCTTTTTGAAGTATTTTCACACTTTCTTCCGTGCCTTCTGGCATGATCATAACAAACTGAAAGTCGCTGAACTTATGAAAATCTTTATAAATTTTTTGATTCAGATTTAAAGCATTCCCCTTTTTAAAATCTACATCATTCCCTAAAAAACCTAGAATAGTAATTTTATTTTTGAAGGTAGTCGTACTATCTACTGTACTAACATCAAAAACTGTTTCCGTAAGTACAGGAAGCTTTCCAAAGTTATGAACTCCTGATGCAAAAAATAAATAAGCAACGATAGGAAGTACAAAAAGAACGATAAGTACAAATGCTTTTTTCATAACGTAGAATATTCTGCAAAAATAAAAAAAGACGGTCGTTAAACCGTCTTTTTGTGTGTTAAATAGTATTAAGAATTAGAAGTTCCATTTAATGAATCCCTCTTTATATACTTCATGAATATAATCTGCTTCAAATAGTAAAATAAAAATTAAATAGCAAACCAAAAATATCGGGGTCCAAACTATTGTTCTTCTCAATGCTACCTTTTCATCTCGAAGGTGCATAAAGTCCCAAGCAATATAATAGGCTTTTACTAAAGTAAGAATAATAAATAACCAGTTTAATAGGTGCATTCCTAAAAAGGAAGTCTCTACTAAAAAAGCAGGCCTGATAATTCCTAAGACAACTTCAATGGTCGTAATTATAGATAAAAAAATAAGTACTCCCCAGATTTTACTAATATTAGATTTAAACTTAACTAATCCTCTGAATATTTCTAATTTATGTTCGTGTGCCATTTTGTAATTTTTTTCTTTTAAATCCTTTAGGTGATGAAAAATTAATTTAAATTAAACCAAGTAGAAGAATGTGAATACAAATACCCAAACTAAATCTACAAAGTGCCAGTATAAACCAACTTTTTCTACCATTTCATAACTACGTCTTTTTTCATACGTACCTAATATCACATTAAAGAAAATAATAATATTTATTACTATTCCCGAGAATACGTGAAAACCATGAAAACCAGTAATAAAGAAGAAGAAATCTGCGAACAGTCTACTTCCATATTCATTATGAATTAAATTAGCACCTTCTACCACTTGTGAAGCTCCTAATAAATTCTTTAAAGAATCTTCTCTAGACAATACTGTTTTATGCCCTTCTTCATTTTTTAATTCTGTACGAACTAATAAATTAGGATTTGCTTTAAAACCTTCCACTACTTCATTAACAGTATAGGATGGTAAAGAACCTTCGTTCATAAACCAAATACCACTTTTATTTTCGTGTTGTGTTCGTTCTCCTGCTATTTCTTTAGAGAAATCTGCAATACCAACACGGTCACCCGTTTTAGCATCTACGAATTGTAATATTCTACCCCCTTTTGTTTCGATTGCTCCGTGGTCTCCTTTAATAAAAGTAGCCCATTCCCAACCTTGGGAACCAACGAATATAATACCTCCTATTATGGTTAAGAACATATACCAGGTAACTCTATTTTTTTGCATTTTATGACCTGCATCAACAGCTAGCACCATTGTTACAGAAGACATAATTAATACAAAGGTCATAAAAGCAACATAAATCATCGGAAAATTCCCATGAAAAAACGGTACGTGTGTAAAAACTTCATCAGCAATTGGCCAAGTTTCTATAAATTTAAATCTTGAGAAGCCATATGCTGCAAGAAAACCAGAGAATGTTAAAGCATCTGACATGATGAAAAACCACATCATCATTTTTCCATAACTCGCACCTAGTGGTTTATTACCACCACCACTCCATACATTTTGTTCCTCACCCGTTGTTACCGTAGTATCCATAAATATATTATCGCGTTAATAAAATTTTCACAAATTTACATTTTTTTTAACCAAACAAAATTTTTGGTTTTAAAAAATTCAAAAAATCTATATTTCTTTATATTCTTTTAGCTAATTGCCAAATATTAAACCGTTTATACGTGTTTTTATTACTTAAAAAAGTAAAAAAATAGCATTAAATACACCCAAAGTAAATCTAAGAAGTGCCAAAACGTTGCCCCTAACTCTATACCTAACAGATTTTCAGGCGAATATTTACCCTTAAGTTGGTTCGTAATAACCACTAATAAGGAAATTAATCCTGCAACAACATGTAAGATATGCACCATTGCAATTAGGAAAATATAAGAAGTAGTTACACTACTAGATTCTCCTGTAAAATAAAATCCCTGCGCTACAATTTCAGAAAAACCACGAAATTGTAAGAGTATAAAAATCACCCCTAAAACCAAAGTCGTTATCAAAAAACTGGTACATAAAGAAGATTTATTTCCCCGCATAGCCATCTTTGCCAGGATAAATGTTAGACTACTTAAGATTAACACCCCTGTACTTATAAAGAAAATACCTGGTAATTGAAAATCAGTTAACCAATCTTCACGAGTACTACTAACAATGTAAGCACTGGTCCAACCCGCAAAGGTCATTAGTAAACTAACAATACCAAACCAGAGCATCATTTTCTTTGCCCTTCCAGTTTTCTGTTCTATTGTTCCTTCTGTTAAATCCATTTAATTCTTATAAAAATTTATCTACCACATACACTATTTGCATGAGCGTAATATAACTAACACTCGCTAGCATTAATTTTTTTGCAGAAGCATTGTCTTGTCTTTCATACAATCTAAAAGCATATACTAACATCACCATTCCTAGTATAAAAATTATAATTGCGGCAGGTATTGAAAGCGTCAAAGCACCTGTTATTCCAAAAACTGGAATAATAGATACAACAATCATCCAAATAGTATACATGATAATTTGCAAAACAGTTTTCCTATCTTTTTTCCCAGTAGGCAACATTTTAAAGCCTCCTCTTTTGTAATCTTCATCAAGCATCCACCCCAAGGCCCAAAAATGCGGGAACTGCCAAAAGAATTGAATCATAAATAATGTCCCTGGCTCAATACCAAACTCATCTGTTGCCGCTACCCAACCTAACATAAAAGGAATTGCACCTGGAATTGCACCGACAAAAACAGCTAAAGGTGTTTTTGTTTTTAAAGGAGTGTAGGCACTTGTATATAAAAAGATAGAGATAGCCCCAAACATCGCAGTTTTAGGATTCAATATATACAATGTAGCAATACCTATAATCGTTAATATCACTGCAATTACTGAGGCCGTGCGTACGGATAATCTTCCTGCTGCAATAGGCCTATCCTTAGTCCTATTCATGAGTGCATCAAGATCTTTTTCTATAATCTGATTGAATGTATTTGAAGCACCAACCATACAATACCCACCAAAGGCAAGCAGCAGTATTGGATATAACTGGATTTCTGGAGCACCTAATAAATAGCCCGCAATAGCAGAAAAAACAACACTTATAGAAAGTCTTGCTTTAGTAATTTCTTTAAAATCAGCAAAAATATGGGATTGAGTCCCTTCTTTTACCGAGCTTACTGCCGTTTTCATTCGGAATTTTTATTGGAGTGCAAAGATAAGTCCAGAATGCTATTTGTGCAACGAAAATGATATGTTTATGTTATATTTATAAATGATATACGACTAATTCACAAATAATTAAATTAAAAATAGCCGTACGTGCAATGTCTTAAATTTTTCGCACTTAAAATTCTTTTATTTTCCGCTATTTTAATCACTAAAGCCCAAGAAACTGAAGTTCAGATTATTCCAGAAAAACTAAGCGACAATTTATTTATGCTCACCGGACAAGGTGGTAATATCAGTATTTTCAGTAGGGAAGATCACATATTTATGATTGATAATCCGTTTAAGCCTTTGAGCAAACCATTAAAAGAGACTTTCGCGATCTTAGCCCTAATCCAATTTCAATCGTATACAACCCACCTATGCACGGAGACCACACAAGGGGAAATGCAAATTTCAATTCAAAAGAAATTACTTTAGCTCTCAAGACAATGTTAGAAAGGGCCTACGTAAAACTAATTCAAAGAAACTAGAAGCTAACGAAATAGATCGCGAACTTTATAATAAAATGTTACCCGAAATAACGTTCTCTGAAAATATCACCCCCCCATATCGGAGAACAAACCGTATTGGCCTTTCACATACACAATGCAGATACAGATAGTGATACTATATTTCACGAAAAACAATGTACTACACATGGGCGATACGTATTTTTCGATGCGCTACCCTTACATAGATTTAAAAAGCGGCGCTAGCGTTCACGGTTACATAGAAGCTCATAAAAGAGCATTGCTTTTAATTGATGAACACACTAAAATTATCCCTGGTCACGGCACCTCTTCAAACAAAAAAGAACTCGAGACTAATGTATTGATGCTCGAAAACACCCAAAACAGTGTTTTAAAGGCTATTAAAGATGAGAAAACTCTTGAAGGCGTTATATAGCTGACATAACAATTTCAAGTAAATATGCAAGAGCTATGGCGGCGGATTCATCAATCCAAAAAGCATAGGAGCTACCTTCTACACCGGCTTAAAATTAAAAAAGTGCTTGTGGTGTTTACACACACCACAAGCACTTTTTTTTCGTTTCAAAACTAAATTATTGTAGCTGAAAGTTAATAGGAATACTAAAAGAAACCTTTACAGGTTGTAAACGCTGCATTCCAGGCTTCATTTGCGGTAGCTTATCTATAATCCGAGCTGCTTCTTTTTCTAGAATCTTAGCTGGCCCTTTTAACCTTACATCTTCTATGTTGCCATCTTTACCAATAGTGAACATTACATACACCTTACCCTGGGTATGCGTCTCTACAGCAACTTCTGGGTATCTAAAATTCTTTAAGATGTGCTTTTGCATACTTTCTTCAAAACACGTTTTTCTTTCTGATTTAGCAACCGACTCACACCCAGGAAACACCGGAACATCCTCTAGAGTTACAAATGTAAAAACCTCCTCTACAATAGGCTTTACTACAATAATATCACTCGGCTTAAGATTAGGTTGCGCTACAGGCTCACTTTTAAACTCCTTACTATCTGGAACTTTAAATTCGTCAGGAACTACTTGAAGGGTTTGAGGTGCTACTACCTTGTGTACCAATTCTGGCTTTGCTTCTGTTTTCTCTACCTCAAAATCTTTCAATTCTGGATACATTTCAATGGTTTCTACAATCTCTCCTGCTTGTACCACTTCTTGCGGCTGAAACTTATCAAAAGCAGTTTCTAACCCAAAATAAACGAGAAACATCGCCCCTATTAATCCAATTTGGAAATAGATAAAACTGTTTTTGCGTAGATTTGCTTCTTGCTTACTGCC
This sequence comes from Cellulophaga algicola DSM 14237, assembly GCF_000186265.1. Taxonomy (NCBI): domain Bacteria; kingdom Pseudomonadati; phylum Bacteroidota; class Flavobacteriia; order Flavobacteriales; family Flavobacteriaceae; genus Paracellulophaga; species Paracellulophaga algicola. The sequence continues at coordinate 2,382,310 of NC_014934.1, read as the reverse complement.
TTTGGAGTTTGCAGACTTGTACGTTTCACTGCTATTCTCATTGGCGTGAGAACCTGCAGCACTTGTGTTACTTTTTTTCATAATAGTACATATTTATGTTGTTACTATTATGTTAAAACAAGAAACGTACCAAAAAAAAATCCAGAACCTAGGTTCTGGATTTTTACTTATAAAAAATATTTTTTTTACTGTAATTTAAATGTAATTGGAATACTAAAAGGTACTCTCACAGCTCTACCCCTTTGCTTACCAGGAGTCATTTTTGGTAATTTTGCGATAATTCTTGCAGCTTCTGCTTCTAAATTTTTATCTGGACCACGCATTCTAACACTACCAATACTACCATCTTTTTGAATCACGAACATAACGTTCACTTTTCCTTGAACACCCATTTCTTGAGAAATTTCAGGGTATCTAAAGTTTTTATTGATATGCTTAAACATCATCTTTTGGAAACAATCTCTTAAAGCATTTGCTCCTTTACTTTTTTCACTTTCACATCCTGGAAAAATTGGAACATCTTCAATAACAGAGAAAGGTATATCTAAATCTTCTTCAACTTCAGCAACTTCAATTTCAGCAACTTCAGCAACTTCAGTTTCTTCGTTTGCTTCTGTATCTTTCATAACTGTTTCTGGAACATCAGCTTCATCTTCTACAACTTGAATAATTTCTGGTGCAGCTGGTGGTGGTGGAGGTGGTGGTGTTTTAATTTGTTCTGTCATTGGAACTTCCTCATCTAACATATCATCTATATTCTGAGAAAGGTCATAATTTGTAACGTCATCGTATTTTTTGTACTCCAAGGCCTGCCAAGTGATAAGCATCACTAGCGCAAGTCCTGCTACGAAAAAAAGACCACTATTTCTACCAATATCCGCCTTTGGATTCTTCTTTAATTCCATAATTCAAAAATTTATCGTGAGCTAATTTAATTATTTATTTATAAAAATGGTAATATTTCTTCTATTTTTGAACAACTCTTTTAAAAAAGTAGGCTTTAACAGCTATAAAGCCACAAAAAGCACCAAAAGAATTCGCTAAAAAGTCTAAAAAATCTCCATTCCGTGTTGTTGTTGCAACATATTGTAATACCTCAATAACTGTACCATACCCAATTGCTAGAAGAAAAAAAAGCAAAGCAACTTTTTTAAAACTTTCAGTTATGGCCTTATGCTCTAGATAAGATAAACTCCCTAAAACCGTGAACATAAAATAAAATGTAAAATGTACTACTTTATCTAGGTGTGGAATATTAAGACCTTCTGTTGATACCTCTTTAAAAGAAAATAAGCTGAGAAATGTAACACACATCACCCAGCCTACGAAAGCTATTGTAAATTTATACTTTTTAAGCACCAATCAACTCCTTATAGTCTGCATCACTTAATAATGATGCTACCTCAGAGGCGTCACTTATTTTAATTTTAATCATCCAACCTTTTCCATAAGGATCGCTATTTACGTTCTCTGGCGCATCCTCTAATGCCTCATTAAACTCAATTATCTCCCCCGTTAAAGGTAAAAACAAATCTGAAACCGTTTTCACAGCTTCTACTGTTCCAAAAATTTCATCTTTATCAAGTGTTTCATCTAGCGTCTCTACCTCAACATAAACAATATCACCTAATTCTCCTTGTGCAAAATCGGTAATACCCACTGTTGCAACATCACCTTCGATCTTAATCCACTCGTGATCTTTGGTATATTTTAATTCTGACGGTATATTCATAACATTTATTTATAAAATTCTATAAAACAAATGTAAAATATTAATATAAGGTATTCAAGAAAAAGATGACTACGTTTAATTTCCAAAATTATAACGAATGGTAAACCCAGTATTAATTGTTGTTTGCGGGAAAGCAGTAGACACGGCAAATTTTGTAAAAGAATGATCGTAGAAAAATAAAGCATTCAAATTTTTACTTAACGCATAATCGATACCCAACTTGATTGAAAATAAGTTTTGACCTGATGTGATCTGGTTATTATCTAAATCTAAATTCCGTATATAAGTAATGTTATCACGCATGGTAGCATCAAGCTTAATATTTAAATCGCCTTTTAATCTTGTTTTCTGACCACCTATATTCGTAACCATTTGCACATCTTTAAAACGATACCCCAAACCTACGGTATAATCTTTTCCATTAATTTCTGTAAGCAAGCTATTATCAAAACTCAAGGACAACACCCGACTTGTTCTAATTTCTGCAAGTACGCTCATAGAATTTCTCATTTCAAAATCTACCTTAACTAAAGGATTAAATTCATCAGTTAGTACCACATTACTAATAATATTGTCTGGCAAGATATCTAACGTCTCTGCATTAACTGCCGGTAAGCCTTCATTTTGCAATTGTACCTTCTCCAAATTCGTCTGAAAAGAGTTGATACTATAGGAAGCTCTATACCCATGGCTCACAGAAAAACGCTTAAACTTCTTCTTAAACCACTTACTGTTCATTAACCCAGTATATTTTAAGTTCCAATTTGGAATTGGAATATCCCTGAAGGCATCTAAATTTACTCTATCTACTCCTTGACCCGTATAGGCAGCAAAGAACGCAGGAAGCAACACTTCTTGGTTAGATTTTCCATATTGCTCAGGGAAACCATCTTCATCTAAAGGCCCAGGCGTCTGCCCTCTATCTTCAATAAGTCTGTTGGCAATAGTAATTCTATTGAGCTTAAAGGTTTCAAATGCTTCTGATGTAAATTCATCCGTTTTACCAAAAATAGTCCCAATCATTACTGTAGAAACACTGAAGTTACCATAATCATTACCCAATAAATTTTGATATTCATATTGGTCATCTCCGAGATTACTTACCGTAAAATTTTCTTCATATCTATTCTGATATTGTCTATCTGCAGAAAGATCAATCGTCAAATCTTTTATAGGCTGAGCGGTAGCTGTAATATTTAATCTCTTATTGACATTCTGAACAAATTGATCATTAAACTCATCGAATGTTGTTAACCAACCATTTCTAGCTGCTTCGTAACGAATATCTGATTGTTGGCTACCAAATACATACCCTAGAGATGGTCTAGTAGTACCAATAAAACCAATAGATTGGGTATACCCTGGAAGAGAAGTACCACTGTTCTGACTATAGTTAATATTCAAACGTTTTACCATAGTTACTACATCTACAAACGTATTAAATAATGGACTCGTTTTATTCGAATCTTCTTCCTTACCTGTTTTTACATTTCTACTGCTAGCAGCTTTTGCTCTTGCACTACCGATAACTTTTTTAAGTCCTATTACATCATAAAGCTTCTGCATGTTCATATTTGCAGATAATGAATGTGTTCCTGAGTTCTGTACCGTATTAATATTTTCGCCAGCCACTTCATTAAGCGCATCTCCGCCTCGTTGCCAATCAAAATTACTAGTGTACGTATATTGAGAAGAAATAAAATCTAACGCAGGAATTAGCTTGAATGGCAATTCATAATTTAAGGTCATTTGCTGCGCATGCCTATTTGGCTCACCAATGTCCCAGAAACCATCCCACAATTCTAAATCTTGATTTATTTGCGATGCAGAATTTTCGTCCTGATTAAAGTAATTACGAACAATATTATTATTTGATGCTTGTAAATTTACTCTCAACGATTTAGTTAATGTATAATTTAAAGCATATTGCCAGTTAAATAAATAATTACGTTGTTGCAATAATGGCAACTCTAAAGCATCTACTCCAGGCTCTAATACATCTCTAAAACGTTGTTGATTAAAGGCTCTATTAATATTAGAATTTATAGAAACAGACGTAGGCAATAAATTTAGATTTAATTCTTTTAACCATTTCCAATAAGCACCCGTAAAAATTGAATCCTTGTTCGCAAGAGGCGCAACCGTTAAAGGCTTAAAATTATGATTATATACAAAACCAGTGTTTACCGTTTGCTCTCTTAAACTTGCAACTTCAAAATCTCTATGATCTGTTTCATTATAAGAATAATTAAAGGTGAAATTTTCAATATCATAAAAATTTTCTGCTGCCTCATCACTTCTATTCTTACGAACACCAATAAAATTAATGCTCGTTCTTTTTGTATATTCTTCAGCTTGCGCTAGAATACCATCTTTCTCTTCTGCAGTAGTTGCCGCATCAATACGATCATCTAATTTTAAATCGTCATAAACAGGATCATATTCTGGAGTAACTATTTCTTCAGAAATACCATAATTAAAAGGTAATTGTACTCCCCATTTATTTGGAAGCAATTGCCCTAAATTAACATTAGTAACAACATCATAAGAAACTATATCTTCTAAAGATCTTTCTATAGTGGTTTGATCAACAGATCCAAAACCAGTAGTACTTTTACTTCCTGTTGCAGAAACATTAGCAAAATCTGCCATATTTAAATCTACAGCACCTACAGCTGCCCATCCACCTTCACTATTTATACCCGCTAAGCGTAATTCATTAAACCAAACTTCACCTCTCGCAGGTTGATTATCTTGGTTTTTTACCCCAACCATCATACTACGAAGACTTCCTAAAGACGGATTACCTTTAATACCAATACGTGTTACTCCTGGTGTTCTTGCAGCAAATTCTTCTACTCGAAAAACAGTACCATTAACAACCTCATAATAATTTACATCTGCTAAACTCTGATTCGCTATTCCAAATGATTTTACTTTCCCTAAATCACTTAAGGCGATACTTAGTTCATTATTTTCTGGCCAAATTTCATCTGCAGAAGTAGCATTATGTGGCGTAAATTCTAATGGAATTTCTATCTGATAAAAATTCTGTGTAAAATCTGTTCCAAACCTCAAGAAACCTACTAATGGAGTTTCTCCATCTAAATAATCTGCATCAAATATTTCTTCAGCATGCATGAACATTTTTAATTGCTCGTACTGACGGATATCTATATTAATATTTTTATAAACCCCTCTAGCATCTTCAGCTTCTAAATTTTCGACATAAAAAGAAAGCGATTGCTCATTCTGATTTATAATCGTATTGTTATTATTTAATTGTTCACGAATTACACCCGGTGGCAATACATAAGGAATAGGAGCTCTATTTTCGTTTTCTTGTATGTTTACCGTATTTACATCTACAATTGTATTATCATCTGTAGGATCATCATCTACATCTGGTTGTAACGATTTTGAATACGAACGCCAATCACCGCGTACCAAATCTAAGGTTGCAAAACGTAAAGACACATCACTAGAGAATCCTGTTAAATACATTCTCATGAAACTGATTGATCTGAAATCTGATATTCCACCAACAGCTCCGGTAAAATCTGCCAAAGGAATTTTATACTGAATCCAACGGCTATTCACGGTAGTACCATCAGGAATTTCAGTTCCCGAAAGTTCGTTAACACGAATATCCGTTACATACTTATCATTAACTGTTGTGTTTGGTTTTATCTGAATACGATATTCATAGTAACTATTAATCGTATTCATTGTTAAATCACGATCTATATCTTCCACATCTGGTAAGGTGGTAGAACCACGATTTGTATCTGTAACTTGAACTGGTGAGTTTCCTTCTGGATTGTTGTAATCCAAATAACGCTCTAACACATTACCATCTCTATTTAAATAATATTGATAATTATCTAAAGCAGGATCATTTCCTGTATTATTAGTAAAAACTGACGCCTCTTCGGTATCCGACAAACCATCAAAACCAACATCTTGTAAACCTCTATTGACCTCACTTACATCAAAAGCATATACTAGAGACTGTGTTGAAGGAACTTGCCCCCAAGACGTTTCTGCAACTAAATCATTACTACCTACTCCTGGCAAACCATTTTCATACTGTTTTCTACCATCTTTAAGTATATCTTCTGAAATATTACCCAAATTAAACACCAATTCACCCGAGGTAGTAGCATCGCCATCTACATAAGGATCTAACACCCAAAACTGTACATATTCTACATTTGCTTGCTCAAAGTTAGTACTACTCAAAGCTCGCATAATACCACCCCACTTTTCTGTAGGCTGATCTGTTGTAAAATTAGAATTGTTATTATAAGGTCCTTTTGCATTTGGATAATACGCCAAATCTAAAGTAGTCTGTACTCTAGTTTGCCCTACTGCCTGATCTGTTTCTGGAAAAACCTCATCTATAAAAACACGTCGGGTAGAATTTTTAGACACATCGCTATCTGAAACTCCTGCAGGTCTTTGAGTCGTATAAAAAATTGGATCAATAGAGTACCAGGCTACTTTAGCCCTACCATAACCATTCTCTAAATTTAAAGGGTCATTAGGCGAACTTCCTGATAATTGACCACCATCTGCAAACTCCAAAGGAGCGCTCGCTAGTGACCAACTCAAAGAAGATCTAATATCTATAGAAGATTGTGCACCTTCAAAATCATCAATATATGTTGTAGACTCACCATCAAAATCATCATTTTTAGGCGTACTAGGCTTAAGCATAGCAACTTCTGCACGTACCGATAAATTTGACGGAACATCTGTATCAATGTTAGGCAATTTATTTACCAAACGTGTTAAGAAAGGAACTTCTGTTGAGAAATTAGTATTTAAACCGAAGATAGTATTGTTTACTGATTCTGATCCGTAATTTGCTTTCTGCGTTTGCGGACGTTCATTCAGGTTTATCAAGGTACCTCCTATTAAAAAATTCTTGTTTACCTGGTGCTCTACATTAAGACCTGTATACCTTCTTGATTGCTGACCAAATACAGCCGTATTTTCCACAGAAATATTTATAGGTGTATTAGATGCTTGTAATGACGGATCAATAATTTGAACTGTACCCGCTTGGTAATTTACAGTATAATCTATTCCTTCTTGCAGTTGACGCCCACCAGCCGTAACCGTAACAGATCCTTGAGGCACATTAAATGCACCAATAGAAATACCATTACTACCTGTAGATTTATACTCTCCTTTTAATAGGAATTTATTTTTATCTGAATCTTCTAATGCCGCAGCCTTAGTTAATGCATACATATTTCTGTATACATATTTTTTCTGATTATCAGTATACCCTTGATCATTAGCAACGTCATAAACACCACCCCCTAAGGTTTCAAAAATATACTCCCCAAAAGGTTCAACTTTTGTAAAAATTATACTTCCATTTTGTGAGTTTATAGTTATTCCTTCATAAAAATCAAAAAAACCATCTCCACCAGACTGCACATCGTTATATACGTTTAGTCGGTCAAAATTAAAGACATCTAACAGAATACGACCTTCTAAATTAGCAGGCCAACCAATATCATTCACTTTAGTAATATAATTACGTGACGTAGGATCCGTATACAGAATATTCATTTTAAAATCATCCTGACTTAAACTGTATGCACCTGTAGCATAGATGTTCTTCATCATTAAATCCCAAATAGGATCACTAACTGTTGTGATATTACTCTTTAAAAGTTTTAGTACTAAGGTATTGTTATTCACTTCTGTAGTAACCCCTGTAGTTGTTGTCGTGGTAGCATCACTACTCGTAGCAAATTCTCCAACCTGATATACTTGCCCTTTATAGGTGTATTGAAAAGCAACGGCTAAAACTTCATCATTACTCAAACGCTGATTTAAAGAAATATACCCTAATTGCTGATCAAATTGATAATCCGTACTCTCCGTTAATTTTCTAGCATTTTCTAAAATTGCATAATCAAACCCTTGATTTATTTGATACCCACCAGAAACATTAAAACCTGCTTCTACGGTTGCAATATCTCTAACTGAGGCTGTCAAAGCCCCTCCATTACCTATCAGTGCAGGATCAAAATCATTAGCGCCGTTTCTTGGCAAACTACCCGCACTAGACGTATTAAAAAAGCCCGATGGAGCTCCGTTCATACCACCAATTCTAGTTTTTTCAGATTCTGCTTCTCCTAAATCCTGAATACCAACTACGTTTCTAACATTTAATGTTTGTTGGCTTCTATTGGTAACCCAAACTTCTAATCGTGTAATTTGTACGGATGTATTTTTATAAGGATAATTCTCTAAAGATCTATCATAGGTATCTCTAAAATATTGAGAAAGGAAAAAGTGCTTATCTTCTTCATAATCTAAAGCTGTTATAGCAAAATCATTAATAGCACCACCACCTTGTGCAACGACGGTATTGTTTTGAGATTGTTGATCTGAGAAAACAGCAGTAACTGTAGTTTTACCAAATTGTAATTGGGTCTTAACCCCAAATAGACTTTGAGCTCCTTGTATTAAAGAGCTATTCAGTGGCATACTAACATTACCAATTTCTATTTTCTGAATAATATCATCCTCTGTTGGCGTATAATCTAATTTTACAATGTTCTGAAAATCAAATGTAGCTTCTGTATCGTAATTTGCATTTACAGTTAACCTTTCCCCTATTTTACCTAGCATACTTAAACTGATGCGTTGGTCAAAATCAAAAGATAAATTTGTTCTATTCCTAGGTGAAAGAGATGGATTGTCATTTTTCTGCCAAATAACACCTAAATCCATCGCTACAGAACCTTGCGGTATTACTTCAATAGTATTTCCTCCAAAAACAGATTGAAAAAAACTATTGTTTACATAAAAATTGGGTAAGAGGTTTTTTCTAGCCTCTTCACTACCTTCTTTTTTACCTGAGTAAGCATCCATCTTATCTTTAAAATAAGATTTCATGGTCTCTTTTCTAACAAGTTCTTGAAATTCTTTTGGCGTAAGGATGATAGGGTAACTAATATCAAACTCCCCTACAGTTTCAGAATAAATATAACGATCTAAATTTGGATCGTATGTGTATTTGGAGATAATACTTTTAGGATTCTCCATTTTAATACGCCCAAGTGCATATCCTGTTTTTACAGAATCTACCTCTTGTTCGTTAGTATCTTGCGCATTGGTTAGCTGTGATACTCCGAAGAAAATAATGAATACGATTAGTAGCTTAAATCTATATGATTTAAGAGTTGGTTTTGCCCTATTTTTCAAACTCTTTACAAATTTTTAAGCGAAAGCTTTATAATGTCTTCCACACTTAGTGAAGCATCTTGAGCTAAAACTTTGTCTACAATCTTTTCTGATTGTTTACGTATAAAACCAAGAACTTCTAAAGCAGATAACGCTTCATCTTTATTTGTATTGTTTGAAATTGACGAAACTTCATCAATATCGTAGATTTTTAATATTTTATCTTTAAGATCCAGAATAACTCTTTGTGCCGTTTTAGCACCAATACCTTTTATCGATTGGATAGCAGAAACGTTAGCCGTAGCAATTGCATCTCTAATTTGCATAGGCGACATAGAAGACAACATAGTACGTGCAATACTTGCGCCTATACCAGAAACAGAGACTAATAAACGGAAAATTTCCCGCTCAGATTTTTCCGAAAAACCAAATAAAGTATGACTGTCTTCTTTTACTTGAAGATGGGTAAATAACTGAATGTTTTCTGCATCTGTTATTTTCGAAAACGTATGAAGAGATATATTTACAAAATAACCTACTCCACCACATTCTATCACCACATGAGTAGGATTTTTTTCAACTAGCTTTCCTTTCAAGTGATGTATCATAGTGGGTGTTTTTAATGGTTATTGGTTTATAGTATTCTGATAGCAAAAAACTAAAGTCAAAGAATTACGCTTTGACTTTAGTATGATTTATTGTGTATTATTTAGCTTTTTTACGTTTCTCACGTTGTTGTGCATCTATAACTGCAATAGCCGCCATATTTACAATTTCATCAACACTTGCACCTAATTGAAGAATATGAACAGATTTTTTAAGCCCCAACATGATTGGTCCAATACTATCTGCTTTGTTTAATTCTTTCAACAATTTATAGGTGATGTTCGCTGATTCTAAATTTGGAAAAATAAGCGTGTTCACTTTTTTTCCTGCTAATTTAGAAAATGGGAATTTTCCTTGATTCAATTCTTTATTTAAAGCAAAATCCATTTGAATTTCACCATCTACTACCAACTCAGGGTTAGATTCGTGCAATATTCTTGCTGCCTCTCTAACCTTAGTTGCATGTGGGTGGTTTGACGAACCAAAGTTCGCATATGATAACAATGCCATTACAGGTTCAAAACCAAAAGTAGTGGCTACGTTAGCAGTCATTTTTGCTATTTCAGCTATCTCTTCTGCAGAAGGATCTATATTTATAGAGGTATCTGCCAAGAACAAAGGACCACGATCTGTGATCATAATATTAACCGTTGCTACTTTTTTAACATTAGCTGCACGACCAATTACTTCAAAAATTGGTTTTACCACTGTAGGGTATGCTCTTGAATATCCAGAAATCATACCATCTGCATCTCCTTCTAAAACCATCATTGCACCAAAATAGTTACGCTCGCGCATCTTAGATTTTGCTCCATAAAGGGTTACTCCGCTTCTTCTTCTAGTCTCAAAATAACGTGCTGCATAATGATCTCTTTTTTCATTAGATTCTTTATCCTTAGGATCTAAAATAAGAACATCTGCATCAAACTCAATTTCTTTTTTAAGCTCTAGAATAACCTCTCTATTTCCTAATAAAATTGGTGTTGCGATCCCTTCTTCTAAAGCTATTTGAGCTGCTTTTAGTACATCTAAATGTTCTGCTTCTGCAAACACAATTTTTTTACTGTTAATTTTTGCCCTGTTGTGCAATAAGCGAACAACTTTATTATCGTTCCCTAATCGTTGCAATAACTCTTCCTTGTACTTATCCCAATCCTCAATAGGGTTTTTAGCTACACCGCTATCCATTGCCGCTTTAGCAACCGCAGGAGGAATCTCTCCTATTAAACGTGGATCTACAGGTTTCGGAATAATATACTCTCTACCAAAAGTAAGTTTTGTTTCTCCATATGCAATATTCACTTGCTCTGGCACAGGTTCTTTAGCTAGATCTGCAATAGCTTTTACCGCTGCCATTTTCATAGCTTCGTTAATTTTAGTCGCTCTAACGTCTAGTGCTCCTCTAAAAATAAATGGAAAACCAAGTACGTTATTTACTTGATTAGGATGGTCAGAACGACCTGTTGCCATGATAATATCTTTTCTAGTTTTGATAGCTAGATCATATTCAATCTCAGGATCAGGATTCGCCATTGCAAATACAATAGGATCATTAGCCATAGAAAGTAACATTTCAGGAGTCACCACATTTGCAATAGACAAACCAACAAATACATTAGCATCTTGCATGGCATCAACTAAAGTATCTATCTTCCTATCGGTAGCAAATTCTAGTTTTTCAGCAGTTAAGTTTTCGCGATCTTTTCGGATCACCCCTTTGCTATCTAACATGACGATATTCTCATCTTTAGCACCAAAGGCTTTATAAAGTCTTGTACATGAAACTGCTGCTGCACCCGCACCACTAATCACGATACGCACTTCGTCTATCTTTTTTCCGGTAATTTCTAATGCATTTAATAAGGCTGCTGCAGAAATAATTGCAGTTCCATGCTGATCATCATGCATCACTGGAATATCTAACTCCTCTTTTAACCTACGCTCAATTTCAAAAGCTTCAGGAGCTTTAATATCTTCTAAATTAATCCCTCCAAAAGTTGGAGCGATCATTTTTACGGTTTCTATAAATTTCTCTACATCCTCGGTATCTATCTCGATATCCATGCCATCGATATCTGCGAATATTTTAAAAAGCAATCCTTTCCCTTCCATTACGGGCTTAGAAGCTTCTGGACCAATATTCCCCAAACCTAATACAGCCGTACCATTAGAAATTATCGCTACTAAATTACCTTTAGAAGTATATTTATAAACATTTTCTTTGTCTTTTGCTATCTCTAAACATGGTTCTGCAACTCCTGGAGAATATGCTAAAGCCAAATCTCTTTGGGTAGCATAAGGTTTTGTTGGAACAATTTTTATTTTTCCTGGTTGAGGTTTTGCATGATATACTAATGCCTCTCTACGTTTAGATTCTTTGCTCATATTCTATTAATTGAAAAACAAATTTACACGTATTCTTTTTAAGCACCCATGTATTTTTAATAAAAAAAGGCATCAATATTTACTAAAGCCCTTATAGGCTCGTTTAAAAAAAAATATTTTGTTAATAGCTTTCTATTGTTGCTTTTTGAGACTTTTAACCAGAGCACAAATACGGCCACCAAAAGAAACAAAATACACTCAAAAGTATTGATTTTAAAGTACTATCACTAAAATATATTTGAAAATTGGTCTAAAAAATAGGCCTTAAACTTCCTTTAAATTATAAGTATCCTACTTAAAACAACCATCGTTATACCGAGACAATCTTCTGAAACAATTCTAAAAACCACTGTCTATTACGATACTCCTTAAATTATAAATTTTGTAACAAAAAAATAAAAAATTTGAAAACGAAATGGCCTTAGTGTTCTTCAAACTATTTTAGAAAATCTATATTCCTCTTTAAACCAGCGTACTTTGTTCTTTTTACTGCTGATTTCTGGAAGACTTTCTTGAATACATCATCAGTAATTTCTTCCCAATCTTTTTTTGTTAACGACAACAAATCGGGATGCGGATTAAATAAAGGTTCACTATGTGGTTTTGAAAACCGATTCCATGGGCATACATCTTGGCACACATCGCAACCAAATGCCCAATCATCAAACTTACCTTGAAATTCTTGCGGAATTTCATTCTTCAATTCAATCGTAAAATAAGAGATACACTTACTACCATCTACTACATAAGGTTGTACTATTGCTTGTGTTGGGCATGCATCTATACACGCCGTACATGTACCACAATGATCTGTTACAGGATGATCATAGGTCAAATCTAAATCAACAATCAATTCTGCAATAAAATAAAAAGAGCCTGTTTTTTGGGTCAGTAAATTACTGTGTTTCCCTATCCAGCCAAGTCCACTTTTTGCCGCCCAAGCTTTATCGAGAACAGGTGCAGAATCTACAAAGGCTCTACCACCTACTTCGCCTATTTCTTCTGATATAAACTCTTGCAACTGCTTAAGTTTTCCTTTGATTACATGATGATAATCATGGCCATAGGCATACTTAGATATTTTATAAGTACCATCTGCCTGCTGTTCTTCTGGATAATAATTTAACGTTAAGGAAATAACAGATTTAGCATCATCTACTAGCAAACGTGGATCTAGACGCTTGTCAAAATGATTTTCCATGTACTGCATTTCGCCATTCATATTATTTTTCAGCCATTTCTCTAAACGAGGGGCCTCTTCCTCTAAAAAATTAGCTTTAGAAATACCACACGAAAGAAACCCGAGGCGTATGGCTTCGGCTTTTATTAAATCGCTATGTTTTTCCTTTGTATTCATTTATTTTAAAATAGTGTAAGTCTATCTAATTCAGCTGTTAAAAAACCCTTAAGTTTGGCTTTGACGATTTATTTCTAAAAATTATAGATTTATTGTAACAAATAATCTTTTTAGCTACTAACTAAACGTACCAAATTAAACAACTAAGATGATACATATTGAAAATCTGACCAAATCTTTTGTCGTAACTACGAAAAAAGGGTTTAAAAAAGAGTCCACCACTGTAAATGCGGTAAATTCTATTTCTTTGGATTGTAAACCTGGAAGAATATTTTCACTGCTTGGCGCAAATGGCGCTGGAAAGACGACGACACTTCGTATGATTGCAGGAATTATTAATCCTACTTCAGGAACTGCCATAGTAGATGGTGTTGATATCTCTAAAGGAAATGATGAAGTAAAAAAGAGAATTGGGTTTCTAACAGGCTCTACAGGTTTGTATGAACGTTTAAATCCTGATGAGACTATTGAATTTTTCGGAAAGCTCTATAAAATCCCAGAGGCACAACTTTCGGAACGCAAAGAATACTTGTTTGAAAAACTAGGAATCAACGAATTTAGAAAAAAAAGAATCGGACAAATGAGTACGGGTATGAAACAAAAAGTTTCTATTGCGCGTACCCTAATTCATGATCCTGAAGTTTTAATTTTTGATGAACCTACCTCCGGTCTTGATGTAATTACTGCTGAAAGCATTATTGATCTAATTCGAGAATCAAAAGAAAATAATAAAACGGTAATTTTTTCTTCACATATTATGAGTGAAGTAGACTTACTGTGTGATGATCTTGCTATTATTAATAAAGGATCTATTATCTACAATGATACTTTTGATAATTTCAAAGGAGAAATGAAAGCAGCCAACTTAACTCAAGAATTTATTAATCGCGTAAAAGAAGCTTAAGATGAACGACTTATTTATAATTATAAAGAAAGAGCTAACTGAGCTTCTTAGGGATAAGAAAACAATTATTAATTCTATTGTTCTACCCACCGTATTAGTTCCAATTCTAATTTTTGGCGCCATGAAAGTGACGGAACTCATTGAGAAACAGCAACAAGAAAAAACAGTAAAAATAGGCCTTGTAAATGCACCTTCAGAGTTTTCTGCCTTAATTGCCGCAGATACTTTAAATAAGGTAACCACCTATGATAAGGTTGAAGATTTTAAAGCATTAATTGAAGACGAAAGCATAGCAACCGCTATTGTTTTTCCTGCTGATTGGGATTCACAAATGGAAAGCTTAAATACAGGTGAAGTGCAAATTTTCAGAAATGGATCTAAAGAAAATGTAAACAAAAGAGCGTCTAAATTAATTGAAACCTACAATGCTAAATTAAAAGAAGAACGGATTGCTATTCTCAACATTCCTACGCAAAAAATGAAACCTTTTACAGAGAACTATATTGAGGTTGGCGAACAGAAAGAGGTTATTGGAAAAAAAATAGGGGGTTTTATTCCTTATTTATTTATTCTTACCATGTGGGGCGGATGTTTACTAGCTGCTGTAGATTTAGTTACTGGAGAAAAAGAACGTAAAACAATAGAAACAACCTTATCCTTACCTATTTCAAAATTTAAAGTGCTTTTCGGAAAAGCTATTGTAGCTTCCTTACTTGGTTTTATCCCTGCATTATTAAATCTAATAGGGCTTATTATAGGACTTAAACTCTTTAATGGCATTCCAGATTCTTTTAAATCTGTGATTAGTGAGATGCTCAATTTTCAATCGATATCCTTAATTTTATTATTATTAATCCCCTTTGCCTTGTTTTTATCAGGTTTCATTATTGCCTTAGTCGCTAGTGCAACCTCATTTAAAGAAGCACAAAGTAAGGCATCACCTTTAATCATGTTAATCATAATCCCTTTGGTCTTAGCTATGATGCCAGGTATAGAATTAAACTGGACCACCGTATTAATCCCTGTATTAAATATTGGCTTAGGAGTCAAAGAAATAATGGCAGGAACTATTGATATGGTACAATATGTTGTAATTCTAGTTTCCCTTATAGCTTTTGCGGTAGCAGCTGTTTACTTCAGCTATAAAAAATTCTCAGACGAGAATGCAATTTTAAAATAATTTAGTATTTAGATTCGTTTAAAAGCCACAGAAACTGTGGCTTTTTTAATTTCTATTCCTAAAATTAATTAGCACGTCTACGGGCTTAAGTGAAATTAATGGATTAACCGTTACCGCTTTCAATGGTGTGGTCATTTTATATTTTTGTAGCAGTTCTGTTACGGCAATCACCATTTCATACATAGCAAAATTATTCCCTACACACATTCTAGGACCTGCCCCAAATGGATAATAGTACTCTTGGTATTCTTTCTTCCTTGAAGCATCAAAACGCTCAGGATTAAATTCATTAGGCTTCTCCCAGAAATCTTCATTTCTATGCAATTCATAAATACTCATTAAAACCAAGGAATCTTTTGGGATCTGTAACCCCTCAAACTCATCATCTTCTATAGAGACACGATCTATAATATACGCAGGTGGATACAAACGCATTGCTTCTTCTACACATTGCTGAATATATTTTAACTCTAATATTTGGGTTAAAACATCATCTCCTTCTAATGAAATATTCTTCACCTCTTGGTACGCTTTTTCTTGAATATCTGGATGTTTTGCAAGTAAGAACACTAAAAAACTTAATGCATTTGCAGTTGTTTCGTGCCCAGCCGTAAATAAGATAAGTACTTCATCTATCAATTGCTCTTTAGCCATAGCGGTGCCATCTTCATATCTAGCTTGAAGAAGCATATCTAATAAATCGTCTTTCTCTATTTCTGAATTTCGCCTTTCTTCTATTAATTGATGTAGAATAGCTTGCCCGTCTTTCGCTAAATTTAAATGTTTTTTTATTTTCCCACTTAATTGAAACCACCAATTTAGATACGGTTGCCGCATCTCTTTAATCAGCATTCTTTGATTGGTCTCTGTGATGTATTGTAATTCAGACATTTCTTTCTGAATATCATCACTACTAAATAATGATTTAGCCACCACTTGAAATGCCAAATTACTCATGATAGGATACACATCTATTGTATTGGATGTAGATAAGCCGTCTATTTCTAATAAAATTGCTTCACGAATAGTTCCCATTAAATTACGCAACTTCTTTTTATGAAAAGCAGGCTGCACCATGCGCCTATGAGTGCGCCAATGTTCTCCATTGGAAGTTAAAATACCGTGCCCTATATACTTGGCTAAATCTTTAGTCTGTAAGGTTGATTTTTGGTATTTTCGATGTTGTTTTTGAAGAATATGTTTTATTAATTTTGGATCACGTGTAAATGCAAGTTCATTCCTAATACCAACTGGCACCCGAAATAAATCTCCGTGTTTTTCAAAATTTTCACGATGAAATGGCAATGGATTCTTAAGAATCCTTTTACTATTCATAAGCACTTCAAACTGTGAAATTATAGGTGTTTGTTTCATTAAAATAAGCCTCCTTGAACACTCCCTTTTATACGGCCTAAATGTTTATAGGCTAATTCTGTAACCTCACGCCCCCGAGGCGTGCGCATAATAAACCCTTCTTGAATTAAAAATGGCTCATAAACTTCTTCAATAGTTTCTGCACTTTCAGAAACAGCGGTTGCCAAAGTAGTAATCCCCACAGGACCACCTTTAAACTTATCAATTAAGGTTAAGAGAATTTTATTATCCATTTCATCTAAACCATGGGCATCTACATTCAATGCTTTTAGTGCAAAACGAGAAATTTCCAAATCAATTTTACCATTTCCTTTAATCTGAGCAAAATCTCGAACTCTTCGCAATAAGGCATTACAAATACGAGGTGTTCCTCTACTTCTTCCTGCAATTTCTATTGCAGCATCTGCAGTAATAGGCATTTTTAAAATTTCTGAGCTTCTGGTTACAATTGTAGCAAGAAGTTCTGAAGAATAATATTGTAATCTACTTTGGATTCCGAAACGTGCACGCATAGGAGACGTTAATAACCCCGAACGTGTCGTAGCCCCAATTAATGTAAACGGATTTAAATTTATCTGAACAGAACGCGCATTTGGCCCTGTTTCTATCATAATATCTATTTTATAATCTTCCATCGCAGAATATAAATACTCTTCTACAATAGGACTTAAGCGATGAATTTCATCAATAAAAAGCACATCACGCTCATCTAGGTTGGTTAATAAACCTGCTAAATCTCCAGGTTTATCTAATACAGGACCAGACGTAATTTTTATACCTACACCAAGTTCATTCGCTAAAATATGGGCTAACGTTGTTTTCCCTAAACCTGGAGGACCATGAAATAGTGTATGATCTAACGCCTCGCCACGTAGGTTAGCCGCTTCTACAAAAACCTTTAAATTTTCCAAAATTTGCTCTTGCCCTGTAAAGTCAGAAAAACTTATGGGCCTGAGTGCTTTATCAAAATCTACTTCTTCTGGAGTGAAATTTTCATTTGTAGGATCTAAATGCTCATTCATAGATAACAAAGATAGCGCAAAATTAAGATACTTCTAATGCTTGTAATTCTTATTATTTATGGATAGAATATTGTATTTTCATACTATGAAAAAGAACATTTACACTCTCGGCGTTTTACAATATATTCCTTTCTTCTATGTGATATGGTCTGATGGATTACTTTCTGCTTCAGAAATTAACATTACTAAAACTGCATTTGAGAAGGATGCATCATTGACAACAGCAGATAAAAAAACTTTAGCGGGTTGGTTAGATAAAAATAACAAACCTTCTAGTCAAGAATTAAAATCATGGAGGACTATAATTTCTAATGCAGCCATAAAATTAGTCGAACACGATGCATACCCATTAGCTAGTTTAGCTAAAAGATTGGTTGCTCATTATTTTTCCGATACACCAGAAAATAAACAATTACAACACATTGAATTAAACTTAGGTATTCAACCAAACCATTACCATCATTTATTTGATGTTGAAGTACAGCATGAAGCAACATCAGATTATTACAATGCAAAAGAGCTTGATGCTATACTTAAAGGTGAATTTGCAGCTACTGTTACAAAATTTCATGAGGTATTAAAAGATCCCATTTACACTTGGAGTATAGAACGAAATAAAGAAAAATTTAGAGCTACAGTTTTAAACCAAGTAAAACACCTAGCCGCAGAAAATTATGGCGCAATGGCTTACCCTAATGCGTATGGCGGAATTGAAGATATGCCTGCTTACGCTTTTATTTTTGAAAACATCATGTATGTAGATGGTAGCTTAGCGATAAAATTTGGCGTCCAATTTGGGTTATTTGGCGGTAGCATTCAGAAATTAGGGACCAAATACCATCACGATCTCTATTTAGCCAACGCAGGTAAAGCAGAATTACTAGGGTGTTTTGCAATGACCGAAACAGGACATGGTTCTAATGTACGTGGTATAAAAACTACAGCAACCTACCAAAAAGAAACCGATCTGATCATACTTCATACTCCCGGAGAAAATGATAATAAAGAATATATAGGTAATGCCTTAGATGCTACTATGGCTTCTGTATTTGCTCAACTCATTGTAAATGGTAAAAATGAAGGCGTGCATGCAATTTTGGTTCCTATTCGGGACAAAAACCACGAACTACTTCCAGGAGTAAGAATTGAAGATAATGGGTATAAACTTGGGCTAAATGGTGTTGATAATGGAAAAATATGGTTTAATCAGGTTAGTGTTCCTAGAAAAAATTTATTAAATAAGTATGGTGATATTAAGGAAGATGGCACTTACTATTCCAATATAGAGAATCCGAATAAACGTTTTTTTACCATGCTCGGAACTTTGGTTGGAGGTAGAATTTGTGTTGCAAGAGCAGGTTTAGGAGGTGCTAAAAAAGCACTTACAATTGCTGTAAAACATGCCTTAAAGCGAAGACAATTTAATGATAATAAAAAAATTCAAGAAGATTTATTGATGGACTACCCAAGTCATCAATTACGCTTGACTCCACCAATAGCTAAAGCATATGTCTACGATGTTACACTTCAACATATTATGAAATTGTATAGTGACGACACTAAAACAGATAAACGTGAAATTGAAACACAGGTTGCTGGTTTAAAATCTATCATTACTTGGTTTGCCAATGATACTATTCAGGAATGCAGAGAAGCCTGTGGTGGTAAGGGGTATTTAATTGAGAACCGCATTGCTGATTTAAAGGGCGACGTAGACATCTTTACAACATTTGAAGGAGATAATAACGTACTACTTCAATTAGCCGCTAAGGGAGTATTATCTGATTTTAAGGCAGAATTTAATAGTGCTGGTTTTGCATCAGTACTAAAACTTTTAACTTCTCAACTAAATGACAAATTAACTACGATAAATCCAATTTACAGCAATAAGACAGACGCTGAACATTTGTACAACCCAAAATTTCACAAACATGCTTTTGAATATCGCACAAGAAGATTAACCTACACACTAGCCATGCGCATTCGCAATTATATTAAGAATGGTGTTCCTTCCTACCAAGCATTTTTAAAAGTACAAACTCATTTATTAGCGTTAGGTAAGGCATATAGCTGTCAATTATCTTACGAAATATACAGCACATACACTGAAACGATCACAGATGAGAAAAACAAAATACTTTTTGAGCAATTAGGAACCTTATCTGCTTTACATGAAATTAAAGCAGATGCCAGTTGGTATTTAGAACAAGGATATATGGGTGCTAGTAAATCAAAAGCAATAAAACAACGTGTAGAACGTATCTGCACAGAATTACGCCCACACATTAATGTACTTGTAGATGGGTTTGGAATTCCTCCTCATTTGATAACTGCTCCTATAGCTAAATAGACTATCGCTTATTTAGTTGTGATGTATTTAAAAAATCAGTAATTGTAATAACTGCAGGCCCATATAAGAATGTTTTAGCAGAACCTTTAGAACTTAGTGTAAGATTATTAAAAGCATTAATATACGCACTAGAAGAAGCTTCTAAGGATAAACTAACATCGCCTGCATCTAACTCAGCAGCTTTTAAACTAGTATTATCAAAAAGGTGAATATTCATAAACTCGGTATTCCCATTAATTTTAAGTTGAGCGTTTTTAAACATTTCAAGATTTTGTGTTTTACTTACCGCGTAAATTTCAGCATCAACTCTATCCTTAAATGACATATTTAAAGTATCTGCTGTAACATTTAATTCTGCAAAACTATTATCTGCCATTACAACATCAACACTTCCAGCATCTACATTTAACTGAAGCTTAGATGAACCATAGGTGTTAATAGCTAATACATCTGTATTAATTAAATCTTTCATTTCAATCTTACCATCCATCATGGTCAGTGCATTGAGTGTCGTATAAAAAACAATAATTTCCATTTTCTTTTTAGCAGCTATGGTATAAAAAGAACTAATCGTTAAGGTACCATCTTCTACTCTAAATTTTAAAACGTCAACCAAATTATCATCAATAGTTAAATTATAGCCACAATCTGAAGCTTTACGTAAAACAATATCGATGTCATCCTTTAATTCTATAGCCGTAAACGGCTCTAGTTCCATGGTAACTTCCGTAACGACTCTACTACCTCTTATTTTAGGTTTTCGCTGACCGAAAGAAACGCTAATAAAAAGTAAACAAATGACAAATGTTAATAATCTAAATTTCATTTTTGGTTATGTTTAATATTGAAGCCAAAGCACCTATAACTTTAAACTAATAGAAAAATAATACAAGTTATAAGAACTACGAAGCCAATTAATAGTTGACTCAAAATTATAAAAAAAGCCCTTTGTATTTGAACAAAGGGCTTTAAATATTATATAAGATTTTTTTAATGATTCATTTCCTCTTCATTTTCCTGTAAAGGAACCGTTTGAGGTATAAAATCTTGACCAGGAATCACATATTCCCCATCTTCTCTAGTTTTACTATAGTCGTATGCCCAACGGTGTACTTCAGGAATTTCACCAGGCCAGTTACCATGAACGTGCTCAATTGGTGTAGTCCATTCTAACGTATTTGCCTGCCAAGGATTTTCAGGTCCTTTTTTACCGTAGAAAATACTGCTGATAAAATTATAAATAAATATCAACTGAGTAAAAGCTGTTAAAATAGCAAACATCGTGATCAATATTTGAACATCAGTTAACTCATCAAACATTGGGAATGCTGTATTCTGATAGTATCTTCTTGGTACACCAGCCATACCCACAAAATGCATTGGGAAGAAAATTCCATAAGAACCTATCGCAGTAATCCAAAAATGTACATATCCTAAATTTTTATTCATTAATCTACCATAGAACATTTTAGGAAACCAGTGATAAACTCCTGCAAAAAGGCCATATAAGGCAGAAATACCCATTACTAAGTGAAAGTGAGCAATAACGAAATACGTATCATGCACATTAATATCCAATGTACTATCTCCAAGGATAATACCCGTTAATCCTCCACTAATAAAAGTAGAAACCATCCCTATGGAAAATAACATTCCCGGGTTTAGCTGAAGATTTCCTTTCCACAATGTTGTTATCCAGTTAAAGGCTTTAACCGCTGAAGGAATTGCAATTAGTAAGGTTGTGAATGTAAACACAGATCCCAAAAATGGATTCATACCTGATACAAACATATGGTGACCCCATACGATCGTAGATAAAAATGCAATTGCAATAATAGAAGCAATCATGGCACGGTAACCAAAAATAGGCTTACGCGCATTAACTGCCATTACTTCAGAAACAATACCCATTGCAGGTAATATTACAATATAAACCTCTGGGTGACCTAAGAACCAAAACAAATGCTCATATAATACAGGAGAACCTCCTTGGTAATGTAAGACTTCACCTTGTATAAATATATCTGACAAAAAGAACGAAGTACCAAAACTTCTATCCATAATTAACAAAAGAGCTGCAGATAATAGAACAGGGAAAGAAACGACACCTATGATAGCGGTAACAAAAAATGCCCAAATTGATAATGGCAATCTTGTCATTGACATCCCTTTTGTTCTAAGATTTATAACAGTAACAATATAGTTCAATGAACCTAATAATGAAGATGCAATAAATATAGCCATTGATGTTAACCATAATGTCATACCTAAACCTGAACCAGGCTGAGCCATTGGCAATGCACTAAGTGGTGGGTAAACCGTCCAACCAGCAGCTGCCGGGCCCGCTTCTATAAAAAGAGAAGAAAGCATTATAATTGAGGATAAGAAAAATAACCAATAGGAAACCATGTTCAGGAAACCAGAAGCCATATCTCTAGCACCAATTTGAAGGGGAATCAATAAGTTACTAAATGTACCACTTAACCCTGCAGTTAAAACAAAGAATACCATTATAGTACCGTGAATTGTTACTAATGCTAAATAGATATCTGCATCCATAACACCATCTGGCGCCCATTTACCTAGTAAAGCTTCAAAAACAGGAAAAGATTCTCCTGGCCAAGCTAGTTGCATTCTAAATAAAATAGACATTGCAATACCTATAGTCCCCATAATCAAACCAGTAATTAGATACTGCTTTGAAATCATCTTATGATCTTGACTAAATATATACTTTGTTACAAAAGTCTCTTTATGATGATGTCCATGATCGTCGTGTGCATGATCATCTTCGTGTGCATGTGCTGTTGCTGACATAAATCGAATTCTTATTTTTTTTATTAATTTTCTTAATTAGCCTAATTTATTTTGCCGAAGCCATCATGGTTGTACCGAACGATTGTTGTTCAGCTATCCATTTGTTGTAATCTTCTTCCGATTCAACTATGATTTTCATTTGCATGTTATAGTGCGATTTTCCACAAATCTTATTACATAGCAAAATATAATCAAACTCCCATGGGTCAGAATTATCTTCTCCTTTTGCAGCTCTAGCAGCTCTGATAGCATTAGTCCTTTTTACCTTATCTATCACATCAGGGTTCTGACGCATTTGTTCTGTAGTATAAATTGGAGTATAAGAAAACTCAGTAATCATACCAGGAACACAGTTCATTTGAGCTCTAAAGTGAGGCATATAAGCCGAGTGCAATACATCCTGAGAACGCATCTTGAAATTTACTTTTCTTCCGACAGGAAGATGCAATTCTTTAACAATAATATCATCAGTAGCATTAGGATCTGCTTCATCTAAACCTAATACATTAGCACGGTCAATATCAATCAACCGAACATTAGCATCACCTAGAACATTATCATCTCCTGCATATCTTGCTGTCCAGTTAAACTGTTGTGCATATAGCTCAACTATTAATGGATCATCTTCATCATTTACATCCATGATATTAGTCCATGTATATAAACCCCAAAGAATTAAACCAGATAAAACGATAACAGGAATAATAGTCCAAATAAACTCTAAACGATCATTATCAGCAAAGAAAAGTGCCTTATTACCTTTTACGCCTCTATACTTAAAGCCGAAATAATGTAATAATCCTTGCGTTAATGTTTGAACAATAAAGATTATTACAAACGACCAAAGCATTAGACTATCATATTCCGCTCCATGTTCTGATGCTGCTTCTGGCAGTAAAACTTCAGAATATTTCCAGAAACAGAAAATAGTAAGTCCATATATAAATATAAGGAATGCAAATAAAAGATATCCGTTATACTTATTGTCTTTATCGTTAGCAATTTGTGAATTGTCCGCCTTAATTTGCGACAGTTCAAAAATTTTGGTCATTTGCCATATAGCAATTGCCACTAATACTAAAACAGCTATAATTAAAAATGCAGTCATTGTATGATTTAATGTTATTTTTTATACTAGTAATGAAAATGCTTACTCTCTTCTATAAATGGATTACGTGTTGGTTGTAAAGGTGCTTTTGAAAGCGCTCTAAATACCCAAAAGATAAATAATCCAGCAAAAAACAATACTGCTCCAATTTCAGGAATACCAATATACCATTGATCTCCAACTGTTGAAGGCATAATTGCATTAAATATATCTAAATAGTGGCCGGCTAAGATAACAATACCTGCCATTACTACGAACCAATTTACACGTTTAAAATCACTATTCATCAATATAAGCAATGGAAATAAAAAGTTCATTGCTACCATACCGAAGAAAGGTAATTTAAAGTCAGCTATTCTAGTAATAAAATAAGTAACTTCTTCAGGAATGTTTGAATACCAAATTAACATGAATTGAGAGAACCATAAGTACGTCCAGAATATACTGATACCAAACATAAATTTAGCTAAATCATGAATATGACTATTATTCACATCTTGTAAATGCCCTTTAGATTTAAGATAAATAGTAACTAAAGCTATTACGGTAATACCAGATACAAACATACTTGCAAAAATATACCAACCAAATAAGGTAGAGAACCAGTGTGGATCAACACTCATAATCCAATCCCAAGACATCATAGATTCTGTAACTAAATAGAATACTAAAAAACCTGCAGACAATCTAAAGTTTTTCACAAAGTTGGTATCATCTGTAGCCGCGTCTTGCGCTAAAGATAATTTACGAGAATACTCACGGTAAAAAATCCATCCCCCTAAAAATATTGCCGCTCTAATTAAAAAGAAAGGTCCGTTTAAGAAACCAGATTTCCCTTGTAACAATTTATCATTAGCAACTACATCTGCATCCATCCAAACGAATAGATGATTCATATGTGCTACTGATAAAGCCAAAATTATAAATATGATAATACCACCTGGTACCAAGTACGAAGTAATACCTTCCATAACTCTAAAAAGTAATGGAGACCAACCTGCTTGCGCTGCTCTTTGTATTGCATAAAAGGCTAAAACACCTAAGGATATCATAAAGAAAAAGAATGCAGCAACGTATAAAGCCGCCCAAGGTCTGTTCTGTAATTGATGTAATAAATGTTCATCATGTGAAGCGTCATGAGATTCACCGTGTGCTTCAGTAGCAACTCCATGATCATTAGCTTCTTCATGATGCTCTGCAGCAACTTCATGTCCACCACCGTGTCCATCATCATGACTAGCTACCATTGCCTTAGCTTCTGCAACCGTCCCTGGCATTGAAACAAAGCCAATTCCGATGCCTATAGCACCCAGAACCATTAATACAATTGAAGCAATTTTTAATCTATTTGAAATAGTGTACATATCTAAAATCTATGTATTATTTTGTTAAGTCTTGTTTTAATTTGATCACGTACTCAGCAACTTGCCAACGCTCTTTCTCGTTAAGCTGGTTTGCATAAGAACCCATTGAGTTCAATCCGTAATAAATGGTATGGTACGTACTACCTACCGTAATATTTCTACCAACATCTGAATAATTAGGGACACCTAATATTTTTTCGCGATCTACTAAAGTTCCTTTACCATCACCTTTAGAACCATGGCAAATTGCACAATATATTCCGTATAATTCAGAACCAACTGCCGTATTTTTCTCAACTTTTAGAGAATCTAATGGACTCGCTTGAAGTCTTGCTAATTCCTTACCATCAAGACCGTTTGCAAATTCATAAGGCATTTTTCCACGTGGAATAGTATGATCTACAGGCTGACCTGCTTCAGAACTATTTGGCAGAAATTCTACTTTCTGATAAGTCTCGTAACCGATTGACTCATACATATTCGGCATGTATTGATAATTCCTACTATTCTTGTTTGAACAAGAAGCAAAAGAAACCAAAATTAAACCGATTGCTATAATTTTTATAAAACTCTTCATAACTCTTAGACTACTTTTCTAAAATATTAATTTCAACAGCTCCCGATTCAGCTAACAATTGCCATAGTTCATCTTCATTATCATGGATTTCAATTTCCATTAAAAAATGATCATCAGTGGTTCTCTTATCTGGATTCTCTGCTTCTTTAAAAGGCCATAGTTTACTTCTCATGTAAAAAGTAATTACCATTAAATGCGCCGCAAAAAACACTGTAAGTTCAAACATAATAGGAACGAAAGCCGGCATATTTTCTAAATAGCTAAAGCTAGGCTTACCTCCAATATCTTGTGGCCAATCTTCTATCATGATGAAATTCATCATAACGGTTGCTACCGCAAGACCAATACACCCATAGATAAACGCTGTAATAGCTATTCTAGTTGGCGCAAGACCCATTGCTTTGTCTAGCCCGTGAACGGGGAAAGGACAATAAACCTCTTCAATATGATGCTTAGCTTCTTTTACTTTCTTTACAGCGTGCATTAACACGTCATCATCTGTATAAAGTGCATGTATAACTTTAGATGCCATATCTACTTATTGTTATTTAAAATCTTAGCTTGACCTGCCCAATCATCTCTCTGTGCTCTTCCTGGGAAAGAACCTGTAATTGAATCTAACAAATCATATTCTTTTTCAGTCATCTTACTCACTTGAGAAAACTTGAATATACCAATCTGGTTTAACGTTTTTTCCATTTGAGGTCCAATTCCTTTTACTTCTTTTAAGTCATCAGGAGTTTCCGTTGCGGGATCAAATACTCCCAATGAATTCAATAATGAAGAAACTTGCTCTTTATCTGCCGCTATAGGCAAAGACTTATCTTCTACCACTGGTCTTTTTGATGGAACTACTTGCTTTACTTCATATAAAGGTTTCCCTGCATCTCGAAGTAATTTATACTTCTCACCTGAAGCTTTCATAATAGACTTCACCTCTGCTTGCGCAATTACTGGGAACGTTCTTGCATATAATAAGAATAATACAAAGAAGAATCCAATAGTTCCTATAAATATTCCAATATCTACAAATGTAGGTGAGAACATTGTCCAAGAAGAAGGTAAGTAATCACGGTGCAATGATGTTACAATAATTACAAAACGCTCAAACCACATTCCTATGTTTACCACAATAGAGATAAAGAAAGAGAACAAAATACTTGTACGCAATTTTTTAGACCACATAAACTGAGGAGAAAACACATTACAAGTCATCATTGACCAATATGCCCAAGCGTAAGGTCCCGTAGCTCTATTCAAGAAAGCATATTGCTCGTATTCTACCCCAGAATACCAAGCCATCCATAATTCCGTGATATAAGCACAACCTACTATTGAACCCGTTAACATAATAACGATATTCATTAACTCAATATGTTGTAATGTAATATAATCTTCCATATTACACACTTTTCTCATAATTATAAGAAGCGTGTTTACCATTGCGAATCCTGAGAAGATAGCCCCAGCTACGAAATATGGAGGGAAAATTGTTGTATGCCAACCAGGTATAACAGAAGTAGCAAAATCAAAAGATACAATCGTATGTACAGAAAGTACCAATGGAGTCGCTAAACCAGCTAATACTAAGGAAACCTCTTCAAAACGCTGCCAATCTTTAGCACGACCCGTCCAACCAAAACTTAATAAGCTATATATTTTTACCTGAAATGGCTTAACTGCCCTATCACGAATCATAGCAAAATCTGGCAACAAACCTGTCCACCAAAATACTAAGGAAACAGATAAGTATGTTGAAATTGCAAATACATCCCAAAGAAGCGGTGAGTTAAAGTTTACCCATAATGAACCAAATTGGTTAGGAATAGGTAAAACCCAATAGGCTAACCATGGACGACCCATGTGAATAATTGGAAATAGACCTGCTTGAACTACCGAGAAGATAGTCATTGCTTCTGCAGAACGGTTAATTGCCATTCTCCATTTTTGACGGAATAATAAAAGTACTGCCGAAATTAATGTTCCTGCGTGACCAATACCAACCCACCAAACGAAGTTAGTAATATCCCAAGCCCATCCGACTGTTTTGTTTAATCCCCAAGTACCAATACCCGTAGATATGGTATAGAGGATACAACCAATTCCCCAAAGGAAAGCTACTAATGCAATAGAAAATACAATCCACCATTGCTTATTAGCTCTACCTTCAACAGGAGCTGCGATGTCCACAGATATGTCATGGTAGCTTTTGTTTCCAAGTACAAGTGGTTTTCTAATAGGTGCTTCGTAATGCGACGCCATATTTTATATTATAGTTACGTTGATCTTAAATTATCTTTTATACTTCTTCAGTATTTCTAACCTTAACATGATAGAAAACATTTGGTTTTGTACCTACATGTTCCAACAAGTGATACATACGATTGCTTTCTTTTAATTCTGCAATCTTACTCTCCTTATCATTAACATCTCCAAACACCATAGCTCCACTACTACACGCAGAAGAACAAGCCGTTTGAAATTCTCCATCCTTAACAACTCTACCATCTCTCTTAGCATCAAGAATCGTTTTTTGTGTTTTTTGCATACACATAGAACATTTTTCCATAACACCTCTAGAACGTACAGTAACATCTGGATTAATCACCATCTTACCTAAGTCATTATTCATGTGATAATCAAACTCGTCATTATTGTTATATAAGAACCAGTTAAATCTACGCACTTTATAAGGACAGTTATTAGCACAGTATCTAGTACCTACACAACGGTTATAAGCCATATGATTCTGACCTTGACGACCATGTGATGTAGCAGCAACCGGACATACAGTCTCACAAGGAGCATGGTTACAGTGTTGACACATTACAGGCTGAAAAGCTACCTGAGGATTAGCAGAAGGATCTTCTAGCTCTCCAAAACCTCCTAAAGAGCCCTTATCACCAGTTAAACCATCAAACTCATCTTTCTTAACATTATCACCTTCAAAAGTATCTTCTGAAGAATAATACCTATCAATACGCAACCAGTGCATATCTCTAGATAATCGAATTTCATTTTTACCAACTACAGGAACGTTATTTTCTGCATGACATGCAATAACACAAGACCCACAACCTGTACAAGCATTTAAATCAATAGACAAGTTAAAGTGATGCCCGATTGAACGGTCAAAACTATCCCATAAATCTACAGATGTAGCAGCAACTTCTTGGTGATCTAAGGAAACGACCGGCTGAATATTCCATTCCCCAGCATCCTTAGTATTAAATATCTCTAAAGTAGTTTCTTTAATGATATCTCCTCTACCCATTAGCGTTTTATGTAACTGAACACAAGCAAACTCATGATTCCCAGCTACCTGCTCAATACTAACAGATTGTGTATTTGAAAAGTCTTTATACAAAGCATAGGCGTTAACACCTGTTTGCATTTCTTCTTTTAAACCTTCTTTTTTACCGTATCCAAATGACAAGCCAATTGTACCAAGTGCTTGACCAGGCTGAATTATCACTGGAACATTAGTAACAGAAACACCATCTACTGTAATCTTAGCATAACTCCCATCTAGACCACCATTTGCAACATTTTCATTTACAAATCCTAATCTATCAGCATCCTGCTTAGATACCGTAACATAATTATCCCAAGACACACGTGTAATAGGATCCGGAAATTCCTGCAACCATGGATTATTAGCCATTTGACCATCACCCATACCCGTTTTAGGATACAAAGTCATTTCCATTCCTGAACTACTTGCAGAAGCCAAGCTTCTCAACGCAGATGCCAAAGGAATAGCTGCAACCTGAGGCGCTTCTTCAACAGAAGCTTCAGTAGCCATAACTGGAGCCATAACATTTTCCACTACCTCTTCAACAACGGAAGATTTAGAAACATAAAATCCATCATGTAATGCTTGATTCCAATTACTAGAACCTAAGACAGAAGAAGTCCAAGTTTCTTTTATATAATCATAATACGCCGTATCGCTTCCCATCCAAGTTAATAACGAAGACTGAAATTGACGTGTATCAAATAATTCTTTTATTGCAGGTTGAACTAAACCATAATGTCCTTTTTTCATTTGAACATCACCCCACGACTCTAAGTAATGAGGAGCTGCAGCAACATAATTTACTTTTGCTGTAGTTTCATTATTAGAAATTGAGAAACTCAATGACAAATCTACCTTTTCAAGTCCCTCTGAAAAATCAGAAGCATTTGGCAATGAATATAAAGGATTAACTCCGTCCATAATTAAAGCACCAACTCTACCTGCCTTCATTTCTGAAATAAGAGCATTTACTGCCGTAATATTTCCCTGACGAATATACTTAGGCGAAGTTGCATCAAAAACAACACTCCCTAACATTTCATTTATAGCTAAAACAACAGCTTGAGCATTTTCATCATCTAAACCAGTTACTACAACTGCTTTAGATTTTGCTTTTCTTATTTGCGCTACCGCTAAATCAAGTGCCTTATGAGCACTATCACTAAGCTCTCCACCCACTGATGAATTATTAAGCTTAGCATATAGATTAGCTAATGCAACTTTTTGCTCACTAGGCTTTAACGCTACTCTTTTATCTGCATTTGCACCAGTTAAAGACATGTTTGACTCAAACTGAATATGCTTAGACATTTTTCCTTTCTGAGGAACTCTTCCTTTTGAATAACCACTATCATAGCCACCACCTTGCCAATCTCCTAAGATATCGGCACCGAAAGAAACAATCACTTCTGCTTTAGAAAAATCATAATCTGCCAAAGCTCTCTCACCGTATTTGGCTTGAAAAGCATTTAAAGCAGCTTCTTCAGAAATTGCATCATAAGTAACATGATTTACATTTCCAAAAGCTTCCTTAAATTCTCCAACTAATTTTGATGTAGATGGACTTGCATAAGTTTGCGTCAATAAAGCAATTTGTTTTCCTGAATTTCTTAATGCATTTAATTTACTTTTCACAGCAGCATCTAAATCAGCCCAACTAACAGCAGCACCGTTAGCCATAGGACCTTGTAAACGCGTACTATCATATAAATTCAAAACAGATGCGTTAACACGTGCATTAGCACTTCCGTTAACCACCGCGTCTGCATTATTATGTATTGAAATAGGACGACCTTCTCTAGTTCTTACCAAAACACTAGCGAAGTCAAATCCATTTGCAATAGTTGTTGCATAATGATTAGCCACACCAGGTATAATACTTTCTGGTTGCACAACATAAGGAATAGACTTAACAACTGGTCCTTCACAGGCTGCCAAAGTAGCAGCAGCGGTACTAAAACCAACATATTTCAAGAAATCCCTTCTATTTGTTGATGAAGAAGCTAAATTATCTTTATCTCCTAAAAACTCATCAACAGGAATATCTTGAACAAACTCATTATGTCTTAGCGTCTCAACAATGGAATCGTTAGGATTTAACTCCGCTTCGCTTTTCCAATATTTTTTGTTTGATGCCATACGTATATCTCTGAAATTATCTCTTGTTTGTTAACCCTATTAATAGTGACATTTACCACATTCCAAACCACCCATTTGAGCAGCCGTAAGTGACTCTACACCATATTTTTTTGAAAGTTCTGCATGAATCTTATCGTAATATTCATTTCCTTCTACCTTCACATTCGTTTCCCTGTGGCAATTAATACACCAACCCATTGTTAACGGAGAAAACTGTTGCATAATTTCCATTTCCTCTACAGGTCCATGACATGTCTGACACTCAATACCAGCTACTGAAACGTGCTGAGAGTGATTGAAGTAAGCGAAATCAGGTAGATTATGAATTCTCACCCATTCTACCGGTTTACTTTCACCTGTATAATTTTGATTCTCTTCATCCCAACCTACAGCTTTATACAGTTTCTTGATTTCTCCTGTATAAAACTCATTAGTATAGCCATTAGCAAGATCTTCTTGAGAAGGACCTTCTGGATTACCCGTATACTCTGAAATAGATTTATGACAATTCATACATACATTTAAGGAAGGAATCCCTGAATGCTTAGACACCCTTGCAGAAGAGTGACAATACTTACACTCTATCTTATTATCACCAGCATGTACTTTGTGAGAATAATGAATTGGCTGCACTGGAGCATACCCTTGATCCACCCCTACTTGCATTAAAAAGCCATATACAAAATAAGCCCCACCAAGTAATAACAATATCACAGAAACAAGAACTAAAAATTGATTTTTAGCAAAAGCCTTCCAAATTGGCGTTCTTTTTTTAGCATTATCTTTTTCAACAACAATTCCATTAGCTTCTGCAATTCTCGTTAAGGTCTTGTTTACCATAAACAACATCATAACCAAGAGCCCGAAAACTAAGACAAGCGCACCAAGCACAATCTCATTAGACAAACCTCCAGATTGAGAAGAAGCACCAGCTGCCGGAGCATTAGCCGCTTGAACGGGCGCCGCAGGTGGCGGTGCAGCAGTATACGCTAAAATATTATCGATATCAGCATTAGACAACGTAGGAAAAGCAGTCATGGCCGCTTTATTATACTCATTGTAAAGCTTATTTGCATAAGCATCACCCGAAGCTATAACACCAGAGCTATTTTTAATCCAAGCATAAATCCAATCTTTACCTAAACCTTCTTCAGACAAACGTTCTTCAACATTCGCTAATGCTGGTCCCGTCATCTTCTTATTCAAGGCATGACATGCAGCACAGTTTTGATTAAATAAAGATTTACCCTTAGCAGCATCACCAGCAGACGCAGTTTCGTCTTGCGAAAATAGGCTTGTCGAAAACAAAAGCCCAATTAATAAACTGACACCTAAAACTTTAGAAAATTGATTGCGGTACGTAACCTTTTTCATATTAAAATTATTTCTTACTAGATTTTGGCATGATTATTACAACAACCATTTACTGCAACAAATATACACCTCAAAATCGAATGCAAAAATACGACATAGACTTTATTTGCGAAATGTTAAGGTATTTATAATTTACAATTTATATTAATTCTAAATAAAAACAGAGTGCACTCCTTACTTATTAAAAAATTACTTTTGCAAGACAACAATACTAATTCAAACAGAAAGAAACAATGAAAAACATATACTATAGCGCTATTTTCTTCCTCTGCGCATCTTACATACATGCTCAAGATGGAAATATCACCATACATCAAGATGCTAAAATTCAGAAATTACTAGAAATATATAAATCCACCGAAGAAGACTCTGACGATTTTCAGATTCAAATCTATAATGGAACCCTTTCCGGAGCCAATAACCAAAAATCTAATTTAGATGCTGATTTTCCGTCTTGGAAAACAAAAATTAACCACGTAGACACAGATTACAGGGTAAGAATAAAAGATATTAAAACAGCATTGGAAGCGGAAAGAAAATACCTTGAAGTAAGAAAGAAATACCCTTCTGCTATAATCATTACACCAAAATAAAGTACTACTTACACGCATAGCTATCCCCTAATAAGCGATAGATTATCAAAGAAATAAATACACAAATTAAAGCTTAATGATTTTAACATCACTAAGCTTTTTTTTATTTGTACTGTTTTCTTTATAAGTAGATTTTGTTACTACATTTTATAAACATAAGCATGTATTGATTATACTAGATTAAATCTATGATAGGTCGTAATTTTATGTTTAATCAATTCATTTTTACAATACTATCTTCAATATTTTTAGAGATTCAGAAGTTGTACTTTAAAACACCATTCACTCTTTCGGTAGTTTAAATTTTAAACGGATGTTACTTTTCGCCATTAGATCCCATGACTAATGCCTACAAAGAACATGTAACCTACGACTACCCCTAAATACTCAAGTACATAAGATAAGTTATCTTTATTACATTGAACACAGGTTTCATTACCCAACCTCACTATTAATGTCTAGGAACGCTACAAATCCTCCATCTATGCTGTTTTTTTCTAAATTTAAGATAAGAACACTGAAGCTACACTAACTATGGTTAACTAATATCTATATATAATTTGTCTTGAGCATATAGAAAAAGACATCCCTCATTTAACCCTACTAATTCTCATTAAAATTTATACTATAATTTTATAACACTTAAAACGGCTATCGCTAAAACGATTTCATCCTTTAAAGTAATTTCGTTTAAACTATAGATCGTTTACAGGTGCGCAACGTAAATAAGTGATAACATATTGGCTCACAAAGCCTAATCATTCTACAACTAGAAACTCTCGACCCTTAGCGTAGACGCTTGAAGTTTTCAGTAACTCGTACTTGTCATTTTTTTCTAATTTCAATAGTTTATTTATTTTACGCCAAACCCACAATGACACTGAAGATGTTTACTTCTTTTAAACTGAACGTTAACTAAGATGTTCCACTCAAGCCTTTTCTTTTTCAAAAAGTTGTACGTCAATTTCAACTATTATTTTTTCTACTTTCTATAATATAGCTATACCGGATTTGCTTCATAGCTTACCCCCTATTTTATTCCCCATTGAATTGTGGTAGATCTTACTTGAATAGCAACTTAATAGAAGCCTGTAACCTAACGGGTACCCCTAAATAGACGTCACAAGTAACTTGTAGTTAAGAAATTAAAAATCATTTGAAACTGCCCTAAAGCCCTAGCATGTATCATTGTTTCTATCACACCATTATTTAGTGTATTGCTATTTAAAAACAAAAGAATATAAACAAAAAAAGACCCGATTGGGTCTTTTTTTTATCTGTACTATAAATTCCTATTATTTCAGTTTTTTCTTCACTGCAACTTCCTGGAATCCTTCTACTATATCTAACTCTCTAATATCATTGTAGTTCTTAATCTGAATACCACAATCATATCCTTTAGCCACCTCTTTAACATCATCCTTAAATCGTTTCAGAGAAGTAAGCTCACCTGTGAAGACAACAACGCCATCACGAATTAAGCGTATTCCTGAACTTCTAAGAATCTTACCACTAGTTACCATACAACCTGCAATAGTACCTACTTTAGATATCTTGAATGTTTCTCTAATCTCAGCAGTACCAGTAATTTCTTCCTTCATTACTGGAGAAAGCATACCTTCCATTGCATCTTTCAAGTCATTAATAGCATCATAAATAATAGAATACATTCTAATATCTATTTCTTCATTATCTGCTATCGTTCTTGCATTACCCATTGGCCTAACGTTAAACCCGATAATAACCGCATCAGAAGCCGAAGCTAACAATACATCAGACTCTGTAATAGGACCTACAGCTTTATGTATAATGTTTACTTGAATTTCAGCGGTAGATAACTTCTGGAATGAATCTGTTAACGCTTCCACAGAACCATCAACATCACCTTTAAGAATTATATTCAATTCTTTAAAGTCTCCTAAAGCAATACGTCTACCAATTTCGTCCAATGTAATATGACGTTGTGTTCTAACGGACTGCTCACGTAATAACTGACCACGTTTAGCTGCAATTTGTTTAGCCTCACGTTCATCTTCTAATACATTAAACTTATCACCTGCCTGAGGTGCACCATCTAAACCTAATATTGATATTGGAGTTGATGGAGGGGCAATTTTAACACTATTCCCGCGCTCATCATGCATAGCTTTAATCTTACCACTACATGTACCCGCAAGAACATAATCACCAATTTTCAATGAACCAGCTTGAACCAAGACCGTAGAAACATACCCTCTACCCTTATCCAAGAACGCTTCAACTACTGTACCCGAAGCTAATTTATCTGGATTTGCCTTAAGCTCTAACAATTCAGCTTCCAACAATACTTTTTCCAATAACTCTTTAACCCCTTGACCTGTCTTAGCAGAAATATCATGAGACTGTATTTTACCACCCCAATCTTCTACTAAAAGATTCATTTGAGCTAATCCGTCTTTAATTTTTTCAACATTAGCCGTTGGCTTATCTACTTTATTTATTGCGAATACGATTGGCACACCAGCTGCTTGAGCATGGCTAATTGCTTCTTTCGTTTGAGGCATAATATCATCATCAGCCGCAACTACAATAATTGCTATATCTGTAACCTGAGCACCACGTGCACGCATCGCTGTAAAAGCTTCGTGACCTGGCGTATCTAAGAAAGCCATTTTTTGACCACTTTCTAAAGTAACTCCATACGCTCCAATATGCTGTGTAATACCACCACTTTCTCCAGCAATAACATTTTCCTTACGGATATAATCCAATAAAGATGTTTTACCATGATCTACGTGTCCCATTACAGTAACAATAGGGGCTCTTTCTTTTAAATCTTCAGGCGCATCTACCTTCTCTTCGATAGCTTCTTCAATATCAGCTGAAACAAATTCAACTTCATATCCAAATTCATCAGCAACAATAGATAATGTTTCAGCATCCAAACGCTGATTCATTGTAACCATTATACCTAATGACATACAAGCTGAAATAATCTGAGTTGTAGAAACGTCCATCATCGTAGCAACTTCATTTGCCGTAACAAATTCAGTAACTTTTAAGATTTTACTATCTGCTTCTTTCTTCTCAAGATCTTTTTCAGTCTGTTGACGGTGCTGATCTCTTTTATCTCTTCTATATTTAGCTCCTTTACCTTTTTTAGATTTCCCTTGAAGTTTCTCTAAGGTTTCTCTAACTTGCTTTTGAACATCCTCTTCAGTAGGCTCAACTTTAACTACAGGCGCAAAACGCTGTACAGGGCCTCTTCTATTTCCCGGACCACTACCTGGCGGTCTACTAGGACGAGGTCCTGTATTACCAGTTCCTGTTCCAGAACCAGTATTATTATTGCTTACTATTCTTCTACGACGCTTCTTTTTATCAGCAGCATCATTTCCTTTAGGAGCTTCTTTTTTCTTCTTAGGTTTTTCAAACTTAGAAAGATCAATTTTTGCACCTGTTATTTTAGGACCAGTAAGTTTTTTGTATTGTGTTGTAAGCGTCTCAGATTCCGCTGGCTTTTCTTCCACCTTAGGCACAACAACTTCTTTAGGTTTAACTTCCTCTTTCTTAGGTTCAGTTTTAACCACTGGAGTTGGAGCAGGCTTCGGAGCAGGAGGAACAACCTTAGCAGGTGTCTTAACTTCCTGTCTCGGTTTCACTTTTGGTGCCAGATCAATTTTATCTACCACTTTAAATTTAGGCCTATCCGATGCTGAAGCTTTAACCACCTCAGGCTCCTTTTTAGGCTGAACCTCTGGAGCTTTTTCTACCGGTTTTTCAACAGGCTTCTCAACCTCTTTAGGCTTCTCTACCTCTTTCTTTTTGTTCTCTAAATCTATCTTACCAACAGTTTTAGGACCTGAAAGTTCAGCCTTACCTCTAATTACTTGTTCAGAAGCAGCTCTTTTTTCCCTTTCAACTCTTCTCTCTTCTTGCTCTTGTTCTAGCTGATGACGAATTGCTTCTTTTTCTTTCCGCTTTTCTTCTCCAACTTCCTTAGATGCAACTTTTTTGCTCATGTCCGTTTGAAACTCATCCAAAAGAACTTGATACACCTCATTAGAAATTTTAGTGGTAGGCCTTGCGTCCACATCGTGACCTTTGGAACCCAAAAAATCTACCGCCCTGTCGAGTGAAATGTTTAGTTCCCTTAGGACTTTATTAAGTCTTACTGTTGCATTATCTGCCATAAATACTTGTTACTATACTTATAAATTTCTTGCTAATATATAGCTTAATCTGCTAATTCCTCTTTTAAGATACGCACAACTTCTACAATTGTCTCCTCTTCTAAATCGGTACGCTTCACCAAGTCATCAACATCTTGCTCCAAAACGCTACGAGCAGTGTCCATTCCTATCTTCTTAAATTCCTCTATAATCCATCCCTCGATTTCGTCAGAGAATTCTGTTAACTCAACATCTTCCTCTACTCCTTCACGGAATACATCTATTTCATAACCTGTCAACTGACCTGCTAATCTAATATTATGACCTCCACGCCCAATTGCCTTAGAAACCTCTTCAGGTCTTAAATAAACTTGAGCTGTCATTTTCTCGTCATCTAACTTTACAGAAGAAACACGAGCAGGACTTAACGCTCTTGTCACTAAAAGTTGCGGATTACTAGTCCAGTTGATAACATCAATATTTTCATTTCCTAATTCCCTAACGATACCATGTATACGAGAACCCTTCATACCCACACAAGCTCCTACAGGATCTATACGATCATCATAAGAATCTACGGCTACTTTTGCTTTTTCACCTGGAATACGAACTACTTTTTTAACTGTAATTAAACCATCAAACACCTCAGGAATCTCCTGAAAGAATAATGCCTCCAAGAAAGCAGGTGCTGTTCTTGACATAACAATTACAGGCTTATTACCTTTTAACTCAACACTCTCTATAATACCACGAACATTATCACCTTTTCTAAAAAAGTCTGAAGGTATCTGCTTATCTTTAGGTAAAATTAACTCATTACCCTCATCATCCAATAAGATAACAACCTTATGTCTGATATGATGTACTTCAGCAGTATACAACCCACCTTCTAAATCCTTGAAATGCTTATATATTGTTGTGTTGTCGTGTTCATGAATTTTTGAAATCAAATTCTGACGAAGTGCTAAAATAGCTCTTCTTCCTAATTGAATTAACTTAACTTCTTCAGAAACATCTTCACCAACCTCAAAATCAGGTTCAATTTTACGAGCTTCACTTAAAGAAATCTCTTCATTAGGCTCTTCAACTTCACCATCTTCAACAACAATTCGGTTTCTCCAAATCTCTAAATCCCCTTTATCAGGATTGATAATGATATCAAAGTTATCATCAGAACCAAATTTCTTTTTCAGAGCGTTTCTAAAAACATCCTCTAAAATCGCCATTAGCGTTACTCTATCAATGAATTTATCGTCTTTAAATTCTGAAAAAGATTCGATCAGCGCTATATTTTCCATGTTGACCTACAATTAAAATTTTATAATAACTTTTGCTTCTTGAATATCAGAAAAAATAAATTCTTGTTTTTTCTGAACCGTAACCTTTCCCTTACCAATTGGCTTAGGCTCTCTAGCTTTCCATTCTAAAGTAATTCCTTGATCGTTTGCTTCCGTTAAAATTCCTTCAAATTTACCACCTAAAGTTTTCACTTCCAACTCTCTACCAATATTCTTTTTATATTGCCTCGGCATAACCATAGGCGTAGTTGCTCCAACAGAGGCCACTTCTAAAGAAAAATCTTCTTCTTCACGATCTAAATTACTCTCAATTGCTCTATTTATAGCGATACAGTCTTTCAAATTAACTCCAGTATCACCATCTAAGGTAATACTTATCTTATTTGCAGGCCCAATCGTAAAATCAATCAAAAAAATTGATTCATTCTCTTTCAAGGCACCCTCTAACAATTCTAAAACTTTCTCTTTAAACATAAACTTAAGCAATAAAAGAGGGGACAAATTGTCCCCTCGTATATACTATTGATTCTTACAGTCTTGCAAATATATAACTTTTTTGAACATTAAGCACATATACTTGCGATATAAGATTTAACAATTGAAACGATTTTAAACAAAAATTCCCTGCTCTTTTAGAAAGCAGGGAATTTTTTAAATTTCTGTTGGTCCACAAGGACTCGAACCTTGAATGACGGTACCAAAAACCGGAGTGTTGCCAATTACACCATGGACCATTAC
The DNA here is from genome assembly GCF_000186265.1 of Cellulophaga algicola DSM 14237. NCBI lineage: Bacteria > Pseudomonadati > Bacteroidota > Flavobacteriia > Flavobacteriales > Flavobacteriaceae > Paracellulophaga > Paracellulophaga algicola. The sequence goes on along the minus strand of NC_014934.1, from coordinate 2,342,731 downwards.
CTTTAAAAGCGGTGCAAAATTACAACAAAGTTTGACATCTACAAATGTTTTTCGAAAAAATTTTAAAAAAAAATTTAGAAAGGGGCTAAACCTTTATAAAAAAATGAATTACATATCTATATTAATTACTAAATTCGCCGTAATTGGTAAAATAAATATACATGTTTTCTAAAAATTTTGAAAAATGGGACTCCATTTTAGGATGGGCTGCTTTTTCTATTGCGCTACTAACCTATTGGATCACTGTTGAACCTACAGGAAGTTTCTGGGATGCAGGAGAATACATCACCACATCAGCAAAACTACAAGTAGGTCACCCTCCTGGAGCACCCTTATTGCAAATGATAGGCGCATTTTTCTCCTTATTTGCTTTTGGCGATAATGAAAAAATAGCACTGATGGTCAATTATGTATCTGGAGTTTCTAGCGCATTTACCATCCTATTCATGTTTTGGACGATCACCAATCTCACGAAAAAAATTATTTCTAAAGATGAAATAATTACCAATAGTAAAGCAATTGCAATTTTAGGAAGCGGACTCGTAGGTTCTTTAGCATTCGCTTTTTCTGATAGTTTTTGGTTCAATGCCGTAGAAACAGAGGTTTATGCTATGGCTAGTTTTATCATGTCGCTTTTATTATGGCTAGGCCTAAAATGGGTAGATGATTTAGAAAACCCTAGAGGCGATAAGTGGATATTAGTAATTTCATATGTGGTAGGATTAACTTTCGGAATCCAGTTTATGGGATTTTTAGCCATCCCATCAATAGGGCTACTTTATTATTTCAGAACTTATAAAACAACCACTATAAAAAACTTTTTACTAGCAAACATCATTGTGATTGCTATATTAATGCTGGTTTATAAATTTTCATTAACCTATATATTAGTTGCTTTTGGATGGAGCGAAGTATTCTTTATTAATACGATGGGAATGCCTTTTAACTCTGGCTCTATAATTATGGGGTTAATTTTTATAACTGTTTTCTATTTAGCGCTAAATTATACCCGAAAGAATAATTTTAAAACGGCAAACACCATTACGCTATGTCTAATGTTCTTATTTCTAGGATTCTCATCTTGGATAATGCTTCCAATAAGAGCAAATGCAAAAGTTGTCATTAACGAAAACGACCCTTCTGATGCTCGTTCTTTACTTGCTTACTATAACAGAGAACAATACCCAGGTGTTGATAGCCCTTTTTATGGTGCCTATTTTTCAAATGCATTTGCTGGCGCAGGCGAAGACAAAGATGATAAGCCAAAATATGAAAAAGACGAAAAACAAGGAAAATATATTATTGTAAATAAATACAAAAACGCTACCCAAGGACCAAATAAAAAACATGTTGGACTACTACCAAGAATGTGGAGCGAACAACATGTTGACAACTACATGCGCTATTTTGGACCCCTAGAGTTTAAAACAAAGACCAATAGTCCAGAACTAGCTCAAGCCGTTAAACAACTTCGAGAAGGGTACGCTAAAGGCGAAATAGACGAAGCACAATACGCACAATTTTTAAATAGATTTAGCGAATACATAGACGTACAACCCCCAACTATTTGGCAAAATGTTAAATATATGGTTGAGTTTCAATTTGGATATATGTATTGGCGTTATTTCATGTGGAATTTTACCGGAAAACAGAATGACAAGCAAGGTAGATATGACGATAACGGAAATTGGATTAGCGGAATAAACTTTATAGACTCCTTAAGACCGTCTATTGGTTCTCAAGAAAATTTACCTAGTGATATTCTAAATAACAAAGGTAGAAATGTCTATTTCTTCCTCCCTTTAATTTTAGGTATTATTGGAATTCTATTTCAAATAGGAAAAAATCCAAAACAGTTCTGGGTACTCCTCGTGTTCTTCCTATTTACTGGTTTAGCCATACAATTCTACACCAACCCCTATATTTTTCAACCTAGAGAACGAGACTACTCCCTTGTAGGTTCCTTTTATATATTTGCCCTATGGATTGGGATTGGCGTATATGGATTATTTGACGCCTTTAAAAAGCTCATTACGCCAAAAATATTGGCGCCAGCAGTAACCGTAATATGTTTATTAGCCGCACCATTTTTAATGGCATACCAAAACTGGGATGATCACGACAGATCAAACAAGTTTACCGCTAAAACAACTGCAAAAGCATACTTGCAATCTACACAAGAAGGCACCGGAGCCATTTTATTTACCATAGGAGATAATGACACGTTCCCTCTTTGGTACGCACAAGAAATTGAAGGGTTCCGTACTGATGTTCGTGTAATAAACACTAGTTTATTTGCTACAGACTGGTACATTGATCAAATGAAACGTAAAGCTTACCAGAGTGAAGCTATCCCCTCTCAATTAACCCACGAGCAGTACCGTGTTGGTTCAAGAGACGCTGTTTACTACCAAAACGTAGATCAATTATACAATAAAAAGATTTCAGAATCTAGATGGGACATCAAAGCATTCATGGAATGGATAGCTAGCGATGAACCTAGAACCAAATTAAGAAGTGTCCTAGAAGCTAATCCTGACCAGGATATAAGTATTTATCCTGAAAACACGCTTGACATTGTATTTTACCCTACCAACCACATTAGAATACCTGTTAATAAAAAGAATGTTTTAGAAAGTGGCTTGGTAAAAGAAAAAGATTCTGCTCTAATTGTTGATTATATTGACATAGAACTCCCTAAAAGCGCACTACCAAAAAATCGCTTACTTATGTTAGATATTATTGCTAACAACGACTGGAAAAGACCAATTTACTTCTCTGGCGGTAGTTTTGATGATGGCGAATATATTTGGATGAAAGACTACCTACAATTAGATGGCTTAGTTTATAAACTTGTTCCTATAAAAACGGAATATGACAAGAGATCCTATGAAATGGGTAGAATAGATAGCGATTTAATGTATGATATCGTTAAAAAGTGGGAATGGGGTAATTCTGGAAGTCCTGATATTTACCACGATACACAAACTCGTATTCAAGGTTTGTCATTCCGAGGAAATATTGCGCGTCTGGTAGAAACATTACTAAATGAAAACAAAATAGACAGAGCCAAAGAAATGATTGACATTGCGGTAGAAAACATGCCTGTTAATTCTTACGAGTATTATGCCTTTGTAGAGCCTTTTGTTGATGGATACTATAAGGTTGGTGAGACCGAAAAGGCCAGAAAACTATACACAGAACTTAAAACAAACTACCAAGAACACTTGGAATATTATGCCACACTTCCATTAAATGAACAGTACGAAAGATTAAACGATATTATTTCGGATATGGAAGCCTACAACCGTAATGTGGATATTTTGATACGAAATGGAGACCGTGAACTTGCCGAAAAAGAAACCATTATATTCAATGAATATATTGATAAGTTTAGTCGCTTTGTAAATGGCAGTGAAGATCCAATTCTCAGAGAAGAAACACCTTCTCCTAATGACCCTGATTTAATAGATAATAGTCAAATAGACACCACCTACAGACCTGAAATTGAAGTCGCACCAATTATAGAGGAATAACTACAAAAAAAACCGAGACTTACATCTCGGTTTTTTTTATTCTATTATTTTTTTTTAGTTTACAGATATTCATTTAAAATACCTATCAAGGTATTCGCATCTTGTTCTCCACTTTGGCGCCAAACCATTTCACCATTCTTATAAATCATTAACGTGGGCAAGCCTTTAACTCTTAAAGCCTGCGAAAGTTCTTTATTTTTATCTACATCAATTTTTATAACCTTCCCTTTGTCCCCTAAAGCTGCCGCTACATCACGCAGCACAGGATGCATTGAAGTAGATTGCTCATTCCACTCCGCATAAAAATCTAACAACACAGGGGCATTAGAATTTATTAGTTCACCAAATTTAGACATGCTTAAATGTTAGGATTCATAAATCAAATGTAAGAAAAAATGTTAAAAAAAGAATTTCTTATCAATTTTTGTGTTTTCCTTAGCATTAATTATTTAAGCCAAAGGCTTCTTTTTAAGGGTAATCACTGTTATTTCTGGCCATATACCAACTCTACCAGGATACCCTAAAAAACCAAAACCACGGTTAACGTTTATAAACTGACCGAGTTCTTTATATATACCCGCCCAATATTTATAACGCCATTTAATAGGGCTCCATTTTATCCATCCAGGTATTTCTATACCAAATTGCATTCCATGGGTATGACCACTTAAGGTTAAGTGATAATGATACTCATCATGAATAACTACATCTTCCCAATGGCTAGGATCATGACTTAGCAATATTTTAAAATCGTTTTTATCAATTTTCTCTGATGCTTTTTTAAGGTCACCCGATTTTTTAAATCCGCCTCTACCCCAATTCTCCACACCAATTAAAGCTATTTTATCCTCTTTCCGTTGCAAATACCTACTATCATTCAAAATAAGGTCAAACCCTATTTCTTTCTGTATTTTTTTTAATTCCTCTAAATTCGCCGCTTTTTCTTCTTCAGTATCCCAATCTACATAATCTCCATAATCATGATTACCTAAAATAGAAAACTTACCATCTGGCGCCTCTAATTTTGAGAACAAGACCTTCCAAGGTTCCATTTCCTCTGCTTTATTATTTACAAGGTCTCCCGTAAAAAACAAGACATCACTTTTCTGTTTATTAACAAGATCAATAGCATAAGAAACTTTTTCTTCATTATCAAAACTACCACTATGCACATCAGATATTTGCGATATCGTATAGCCATCAAAAGCATCTGGAAGATCATCAAACTCTAAAGTATACTTTAGTACTTTAAAATTATACTTACCTCGATACATACCGTATAATAAAGATCCAAAAGGAAGTGCTGCGATTCCTAAGGCCACTAAACTCAAGAAACGCCTCCGTTCCGGAAATGAAAATTCACGATCAACACCAAAAATTTTTTGATAGGATCCTGACAAAAATCGAAATATATCTTCAGAAAAAAGAAAGAGTACTGTTATTAGCTGAAATGACAATAAAGCCAATAGAAAACCAAAAGCATAACTTTTCGGCCTACTTAAAACCCTACCATCCGATTCCCCAAAGGTAAATTGATATATAAAATTACCGACCACGAGTAGCATTATCACTATAAAGCTATAATATACCCCAGGATATCTAGATGCCGTTTTAATAGCTTGTAAGGAATAAAAACCTAAAATAATATAGACGATAACAAAAATAACCCAACGCAACATACTCTATTTTTTTACAAAGGTATTTTTATTTCTACGAAGCAGTAACCCATTTGATTATTATTTAACCTTGTTTACTATTTCTGAAATTATAGCCGCATTAGAAGTTATACGGCAACGCTCCTCTAAATAGGGCGAATAACTCATGGGAAGATTCTCTTTATTTAAACCGACTTCTTGAAGTGTAGCTGCTGATAAATGAACACAATCAAAACCAGCATTTTTAAAAGTCAAAACATTAGCTAAATTCACTCCACCTCCAGGCATTATGGCGCAATTTGACGCCATTGATTTTAAATCAGAAAGCAACTCAATACCTTGTAATGCCGTTCTTTGCTGACCAGAACTAAGTATACGCTGTACCCCTAAATCTTCCAATTGCCTTAATACCAATAAAGGATCAGCCACCCAATCAAAAGCGCGATGAAAAGTAAAACACAAACCCGAAGCTTCTTTGATAAGTAATGCGGTACGCCTAAGGTCTAAACTGAAATTTTGAGTTAAAACACCAGAAACAATTCCGTCAAAACCCAACTCTTTACAAAGCTCAATATCCCTTAACATCCCCTCAAATTCAAAGTCTGAAAAATAAAAATCACCACTACGAGGCCGAACAAGAACATGTACAGGAATTGAAATATGTTCTCGGATTGTTTTTAGCATTCCGAAAGATGGCGTTATCCCGCCCAAGCCCAGTTCTAAACAAAACTCTATCCTATCTGCTCCTGCTTTTTCTGCATTCACGGCCGATTCTAAAGAATTAGCACAAATTTCTATTAGCATATGCTTATATTTAAAACTCTAAAGTAATCAACATACCCGTATCATGCAAAGAAGAAAATTTATAAAAAACGCTACAATTACCGCTACAGCAATTATTTCAACCCCCTTAGCAGCCTCTTACTCTAATGAAAAAACAAAAATAACACCAACAAAAGGAATTAAACCCATTGTTATTGCCACTTGGGACGTAGCGAATGCAAGTGCCAAAGCATGGGAGGTTCTTAAAAATGGAGGCAATTCTCTAGATGCCGTTGAACAAGGGGTAATGATAGAGGAAGCTGATGAAAGCAACCAATCTGTAGGCAAAGGAGGAAGACCGGATCGCGATGGCAAGGTTACACTAGACGCTTGCATTATGGATCACCAAGGAAATTGCGGTGCTGTACTTTGCATGCAAAACATAGTTCATCCTGTTTCTGTAGCACGAAAAGTAATGGAAGAAACTCCACATGTTATGTTGGCAGGTAAAGGCGCAGAACAATTTGCCTATGAAATGGGTTTTGAAAAAGAAAATTTATTAACTGAAAAATCGAAACAAGAATGGCTTGAGTGGAAAAAAACTTCACAATACAAACCCATTGTAAACATAGAAAACCACGATACTATTGGCATGCTCGCCATTGATAGCATCGGCAATATTTCTGGAGCATGTACCACTAGCGGCATGGCATATAAAATTTCTGGGCGCGTGGGTGATTCCCCAATCATTGGTGCCGGATTATTTATAGACAATGAAATAGGCGGAGCAACTGCAACGGGAGTTGGCGAAGAAGTCGTCAAAACTGTAGGCAGTTTTTTAATTGTTGAATTAATGCGACAAGGCAAATCTCCACAAGAAGCCTGTGAAGAAGGCGTAAACAGAATCATTGCTAAAAACAAAGGCAACTTAAATTTTCAAATTGGCTTTATCGCCATAAACAAACAAGGGGAAACTGGAGCTTACTGCATACAACCAGGATTTACCTATCGCACCTACTCAGAAAAAGGCCATCTTAACAACACTCCTGATTCCTATATTAAAGTATAATTACAAAGATAGAATTAGATAATCTTCGTAATTTTGAAATTCTTGAATTGAAAAAATAAAATGGCAGAACAAAAAAGACTCTTTCTTCTTGATGCATATGCATTAATATTTCGCGGATATTACGCTTTAATAAAAAACCCCAGGATAAATTCTAAAGGCATGGATACCTCTGCTATCATGGGGTTCATGAATTCATTACTCGACGTTATTAGACGCGAGAAACCCGATCATTTAGCAGTCTGTTTTGATAAAGGTGGAAGTGCAGAACGCACAGAACTATTTCCAGAGTACAAAGCCAATCGCGATGCAACACCTGATGCTATACGTATAGCTGTACCTTATATACAAGATATCTTAAAGGCAATGCATATTCCTGTAGTAGTTCTAGAAGGCTGGGAAGCAGATGATATTATAGGCACACTTGCAAAGCAAGCAGAAAAAGAAGATTACAAGGTATTTATGGTGACGCCCGATAAAGATTTCGGCCAATTAGTATCTGAGAATATTTTTATGTACAAACCCGCTAGAATGGGCAATGGCATTGAAATTTGGGGAATCCCGGAAATACAAAAACGTTTTGGCGTAGAGCGTCCTGAGCAAGTTATAGATTACTTGGGAATGATGGGTGATGCCAGTGATAACATTCCCGGCCTACCAGGTGTTGGTGATAAAACAGCAAAGAAATTTATAGAAGAATTTGGTTCTATGGAAAACCTATTAGCTAATACAGACAAGCTAAAAGGTAAAATGAAAGAAAAAGTAAGGGATAATGCAGCACTAGGTCTTTTATCCAAAAAACTAGCTACCATCTGTATTGATTGTGATGTAACTTTCAATGCAAACGATTACGAATTAACCATGCCTGATGCCGAAAAGGTACAGGTATTATTTGAAGAATTAGAATTTAGAAGATTAAAAGATCAATTTCTAAAATTATTCTCAACCGAAGATGATACTACAGCTACGGATACGAGTAGTAACACTAAAACAAAACCACAAGCCAAAGAGGCTGGTGTTGGTCAGTTCTCCTTATTTGGAGGCGACCCAAGTACCGCATCAGAAACTGTAATGGATTTTTCTAGCAGAAAAACAATAAAAGACATTTCTCATGTTTACCAGAGTGTTGCTCCAGGAATGGCCATGAAACTTTTTCTTCAAAATCTTTTAAAACAGACTTCTGTTTGCTTTGATACAGAGACCACAGGATTAAACCCACTTACCGCAGAACTAGTTGGAATTGCTTTTTCTTGGGAAGCATCAAAAGGATTTTACATTCCATTTCCTGCAGATAAAACCGAAGCGCAAGAAATTATAGAACAACTACGTCCATTTTTTGAAGATGAAGCTATTGAAAAAATAGGTCAGAATTTAAAATATGATATTAAGGTTCTAGACAAATACAACGTAAAAGTTAAAGGCAAATGTTTTGACACCATGCTAGCGCATTATTTAATTAATCCTGACATGCGCCACAATATGGAAGTGCTAGCGGAAACATACTTAAACTATACACCTGTATCTATAACAGAATTGATTGGAAAAAAAGGGAAAAATCAATTGAACATGCGTGATGTTCCTTTACCTAATCAAACTGAATATGCAGCAGAAGATGCTGATATTACGTACCAATTAGCACAGCAGTTTAAACCTGAATTAGAAGAAGCAAAGACACAAGAATTATTCACTGATATTGAAATTCCGCTTTTACATGTTCTTGCAGACATGGAACTAGAAGGCATCAATTTAGATACTAAATTTCTAAACTCTCTTGCTGAAGACCTAGATAATGACATCAAAAAATTAGAAGCAGACATCTACGAAGAAGCTGGTGAAGAATTTAACATTGCATCTCCAAAACAGTTAGGCGATATTCTTTTTGACAAATTAGCACTAGTTAAAAAACCTAAAAAAACAAAAACAGGGCAATACTCCACAGCAGAAGATGTACTTTCCTATTTAGCAAAAGATCATAAAATTATTGAGAACGTATTATCATACAGAGGACTAGCAAAACTCAAAAGCACGTATGTAGATGCTTTACCTGCACAAGTAGAAGAAAGCACAGGCAGAGTACATACAGATTATATGCAGACAGTAGCCGCCACAGGACGTTTAAGTAGTAACAATCCAAACCTTCAAAATATACCTATTAGAACAGAAAGAGGTAGACAAGTACGTAAAGCTTTTGTACCTAGAAATAAAGAATATGTATTAGTTGCTGCTGATTATTCTCAAATAGAACTTAGAATCATAGCAGCCTTAAGTGAAGAAACTACCATGATAGAAGCTTTTAAGAATGGGGAAGATATTCATGCTTCAACTGCATCAAAAGTATTCAATGTTCCACTAGAAGAAGTTACAAGAGAACAACGTAGTAATGCCAAAACAGTTAATTTCGGTATTATTTATGGCGTTTCTGCCTTCGGATTAAGCAATCAAACAGATTTATCAAGAGCAGAAGCCAAAGAATTAATAGACACTTATTATAAGACCTACCCAAAACTTAAAAGTTACATGGGCGGACTTGTAGATTTCGCGAGAGATAATGGATATGTGCAAACTGTTTTAGGCAGACGCAGGTATTTAAAAGATATTAACGGAAGTAATGCTATTGTAAGAGGAGCAGCAGAACGGAATGCGGTTAATGCACCCATACAAGGTAGTGCTGCAGATATCATTAAAATTGCCATGATTAATATTCATAAAAAGCTAGAAGAAGGTAAATACAAAACTAAAATGTTACTTCAAGTACACGATGAATTAGTTTTTGACGTTTATAAACCAGAATTAGAAGAAATGAAAACGTTAATTAAATCAGAAATGGAAAACGCTTATAAGCTAGAAGTACCTTTAGATGTTGAAGTAGGTGTGGGAGAAAATTGGCTAGAAGCACACTAGTAAAAAAGAAAACAGCCCTCTAATTTAGAGAGAAAACATTACAAAAATAAGAGTGAAAAACAAGGTAGTTGAAAAAATAAATGAAATATTTAGAAACAACTATTTGTTATTCAAGTTAATAATTGTACATTTGCACCCCATTAAACGGGATTTAAGTGTTTAATAAATAAAAAATTACTGTGGACACATTAAGTTACAAAACAATTTCCGCGAACAAAGCAACTGTTGATAAGCAATGGGTGTTAGTTGATGCAGAAGGAGAAACATTAGGTCGTTTTGCTTCAAAAGTTGCAAAATTACTAAGAGGAAAATACAAGCCAAGCTTTACACCACACGTAGATTGTGGAGACAACGTTGTTGTTATAAATGCTGAAAAGATTAATTTGACTGGTAACAAGTGGGAAAGTAAGACCTACGTACGCCATACTGGTTACCCGGGTGGTCAAAGATTTCAAACAGCAAAAGAGGCTATGGCTAAAAATCCAGTGAGCATTGTAGAACGTTCTGTAAAAGGAATGTTACCTAAAAACAAATTAGGAGCTGCAATCTTCCGTAATCTTAAAGTTTACGAAGGAACTAAACACGGTCAAGAAGCTCAGAAACCAACCGTAATTAATTTAATCGACCTTACATAATGGACGTAATTCACAAAATAGGGAGAAGAAAGACTGCAGTTGCACGTATTTATCTTTCAGAGGGTAGCGGTAAAATTACTGTTAACAAAAAAGATTTAGAAGTATATTTTCCAACAGCTACTTTACAATACAAAGTAAAACAAGCTTTTTCATTGACAAATGTTGAAGATGTTTACGATGTAACTGTAAATGTATTTGGAGGTGGTATCACCGGTCAAGCTGAAGCAATTCGTTTAGCACTATCAAGAGCTATGTGCGAAATTGATCCAGAACACAGATTGGTTCTTAAACCAGAAGGTTTATTGACTAGAGATCCAAGAATGGTTGAACGTAAGAAATTCGGTCAGAAAAAAGCACGTAAAAAATTCCAATTCTCGAAACGTTAATCGTATCGAGTTATATTTTAAACTGTTCATTCAGTTTATACAAAAGTTCATTGAAAACCCTGAAAAACATCTTTTCAGGGTTAAATTTTAAAATCAAGTTGTTGTTGTCCAAGAGTATAACAGCTTTTGGAAACTAGTTTAGCATCTAAATATAGGAGGCCACAAATTATCGTGCCACTTCAATATTGCTAATTCAACAGAACGTAAACTAAGTACAAAGAAAATGGCAAACAAAATCGTAGTAAAAGACTTACTAGAAGCAGGTGTACACTTTGGTCACCTAACAAGAAAATGGAATCCAAACATGGCTCCATACATTTACATGGAACGTAATGGTATCCATGTAATTAACCTTTACAAAACTGCTGCAAAATTAGAAGAAGCTAATGAAGCTCTTAAAAAAATAGCAGCATCAGGTAGAAAAATACTTTTCGTAGCTACCAAAAAACAAGCAAAAGACATCGTTTCTGAAAAAGTTTCAAAAGTGAACATGCCTTACATCACAGAAAGATGGCCAGGTGGTATGTTAACTAACTTTGTTACTATCCGTAAAGCTGTTAAAAAAATGGCTACTATTGATAGAATGAAGAAAGATGGTACTTTCTTAACTTTATCTAAAAAAGAACGTTTACAGGTTGATCGTTTACGTGCAAAATTAGAGAAAAACTTAGGTTCTATTTCTGAAATGACACGTTTACCAGGTGCATTATTTATCGTAGATACCATGCGTGAGCACATTGCTGTAAAAGAAGCTATAAAATTAAACATTCCAATTTTCGCTATGGCAGATACAAATTCTGACCCAAGATTATTGGATTATATCATCCCTTCTAATGATGATGCTTCTAAATCTATTGAAGCTATCTTAACTCATGTAACTGATGCTATTGCTGAGGGTTTATCTGAGCGTAAGTCAGAGAAACAATCTGGAAAAGAAGGTGGTGACGATGCTGAAAAAGCTGCGCCAAAGAAAAAGAAAGCTGTAGAAACTGAAGCGAAAGCTGAAACTAAAACAGAAGAAGCTCCAACAGAAACTAAAACAGAAGCGGCAACAATAAGCGTTGATGATTTAACTAAAGTTGAAGGTATCGGTCCAAAAATTTCTGAAATCTTCCAAACAGCTGGAATTAATTCTTTCAGTGATTTAGCTGGAAAAACTGAAGAGGAATTAAGTACAATCTTAGCAGCCGCTGGCTCTAAGTTTGCCTCTAAGAATCCTGCATCATGGCCAAAGCAAGCTAAAATGGCTGCTGAAGGTAAATGGGATGAGTTAAAAGAATGGCAAGACAATGTTAAAGGTGGTATCGAGTAAGCTACCTTCTTAACATTAACCTAGTATAAATAAAATTTCTAATTAACACTATCGGCTAGAACTAAACCTTTTAAAGTTTTAGTTTTAGCCTAGTTTTTAAAATCATATATAAAATGGCTAAAATTACCGCCGCAGAAGTAAATAAGTTAAGAAAAGCTACTGGAGCTGGAATGATGGACTGCAAAAATGCTTTAGTGGAAGCTGAAGGAGATTTTGACAAAGCTATTGACGTTCTTCGTAAGAAAGGTCAAAAAGTTGCAGCAAAAAGAGCTGATAGAGAAAATACTGAAGGTGCTGCCATCGCAAAACTTAATGCAGACAATACTGTTGGTGTTGCTATTGTTTTAGGTTGTGAAACTGATTTCGTTGGAAAAAATGAAAACTTTATAGCACTAGCTAATGAACTTGCAGACAAAGCAATAAACTTTGACACTAAAGAGGAATTTTTAGCATCAGATTTTGGCGGAATGACTGTAGCTGAGAAACTAGTAGAACAAACTGGTGTAATTGGTGAGAAATTAGATATTACTGCATTTGAAAAATTAGAAGCTCCTTATGTAGGTAGCTATGTACATATCAACAAAATTGCTGCCTTAGTAGGTTTAACTTCTAAAAACGAAGAAGTTGGTAAAGATGTTGCTATGCAGATTGCTTCTATGGGTGCAACTACACTATCTTATAAAGATTTTGATCCTTCTTTTGTTTCTGCTGAAACAGAAGCTAGAATTGCAGTTATCGAAAAAGATAATGAAGAGTTAGGAAGATTAGGAAAAACGCTTAAAAACGTCCCTCAATTCATTTCTATGAGACAATTAACTCCTGAAGTTATAGCAAATGCTGAAGAAGCTGCTAAAGCGGAATTAAAAGCAGAAGGTAAACCAGAAAAAATCTGGGATAAAATTCTTCCAGGGAAAATGGAACGTTTTATTTCTGATAACACAAGTCTTGATCAAGAACAATGTTTATTAGATCAAAACTTCATTAAAGATGAAAAAATAAATGTTGCTACTTATGTTTCATCTGCACAAGATGGTTTAGCGGTAACTTCATTTAAGCGTGTTACTTTAGGGTAATTACAAAAAATTATACTATTTAAAAAGGCCACAAAGCAATTTGTGGCCTTTTTTTTATTTCTATTTTAATACCCCATTAATAAATTAGGATAGTTTTATTTAGAAGTAAAGCTCAAAACCTGGTAATAGCTTTAAACACCCTACTACTAAAAAAACTTGTTTTACAATTAAATTAGCTTAGTAGCAAATTAAAGCCCTATCACTCTAAGTATAGTCCACATCTGTGGCATTAAAAAAATAGCGGTTAACTATACGTAGGAGATTCTTACTGCAACAATAGCAAAGATTAAGTTGCTTGACACAAGCAGGCACCTTAATACGAAAGCTAATAAAAATCAATTAAAATTTAAGCACATTTAATTTCATAAAAAGAAAGCTATAGGAATTAGCAAACCATAAATTACTGAAAAATTTATACAAAAAAAGGAACGCTCGCGCGTTCCTTTTTTTTATCGGTTTAATAAAAGCGCACTACCCTTTCATCCATACTTGTCTTAATTGCAATTGTGCATCGGTAACATTGTCCTTAGATTTAATTTTATCAACCTTTACAACAGGAATACCTGCTTTACCCGTCAATGTTAATTCTTCCCCATTACGCATTACCACGATAGTTACCAACTTATCTGTTGGCCAGCCAAAACTCTGTCCTATAATTGGTCTTAGACTTTCTAATGTAATTTCTGTGCCATCAATAGACTTAAAGACATCTCCGCCTTTCAATCCTATAGCAACAAAAAAACTATTTAATTCAATATTTTCTCTAACAAAAACAGCATTATTATTAGCTTGATCGACATCTATAAAAGGCACATCACCCTTTAAAAAATAACCACTTTGTTCTTCAACTGTACCGAGTTCAAGACCCACCTTTGACAAATAGTCATTATAATCAATTGGAGTGGTCCCAACTACATTAGCCGCAAAAAAGTCCGCAATTTCTGGATATGTCATACTCACAATCTCTCCGATAAGAGCATCATCTTTAAACGGAATAGCATCACCATATTTCTTAGATAATTCTTTTAGCAACCAAAGAACACTCTTTTCTCCTTCGCTTAAATCGCGTAATGTGATATCCAAAGCCATATTAATTAAGGTACCCTTTTCATATACATTACCATAATTGTCTTTATAAGGATCATCTAAAATATTTTCACTCATGACCGTAAATGACATCGTATCATCATAACGCTTAGCGTTCAACATTTTACCCATAATACGTTCATAAAACTCCTCTTCACTGATTAAACCTTGTTGTATTTGGAATAAATTAGCAAAATATTCTGTTGTTCCTTCATACATCCAAAGGTGTTTAGACATTTTAGGATCATTAAAATCAAAATATTGAATTTCTTCAGAATGTACACTTAGCGGAGTAACAATATGAAAGAACTCATGAGAAACGACATCTACTAACGCCTGCTCCAACCTAACTTGATCCATTTGTTCTGGCAAAACTACAACCGTAGATGTATGGTGCTCTAAAGCACCGAAACCACTTGCGTCATTTTCTAATTCAGATAAATACAATAAAATATTATATTCTTTTGTGCTATTAACATCCCCTAGAAAAGTTTTTTGAGCAGACATCATTTTAAACATTCTATCTTTTAAAGCAGAAGCTTTATATAACCCATTAGGCGAATAAACACTTAAATTAACTGTAATACCATTCACTTCAAACGAAGCAACATCCGCTTTAGCGTAAAGAATAGGGTTATCTGTAACTTCAAAATACCTACTTGCATAAAAAACATCTAAGCCTGCAACCTTTTTAGAGTTGGTTTCTTTTAAGGAAGTGGTGGCCTTCAAATTAGCAGGATGCAAAATTGATAATTCATACGGAACCTCCGTTAAACCCTTAAAATAACCAACAAACCCATGAAGGTTAAGCATAAAATTACGATCCTTAAGAATATTGGTTCCAGAAGGAGAAAAAACGGCACTTTCTACTTCAGATTCAGAATCATACGTATCATTTACGTAATATGAAACCTTATCTAAACTAGCGCCATTGGTAATTACCCACGTATTATCATCTTTTTTAGAAACGGATAACTCTGCTCCTTTGTAATCAAAAGCTTTAAAATTTTCTATGTATTTACCATAGTTATCTGTACTATAGGTTCCAGGTACTGTTTTGGGGATAAAGAATAAAACTTCATTAGCTGAAAATGCTCCTGGGTCTACTTCTACTAAAACTTTATCTTCTAAAACAGTTACTAAATCTAACTTTACTTTAATTATACTTTTATCTGCAGTTACTAAACTTTTAGAGGAACCACAAGCTTGCATTAAAATTGATAATGCTATAAAAAAGCCTATTTTTTTCATATAAATTGTATTCATAATTATTAAAACCTTGAGAGTATTTGTTATTATTTTAACAAGATTATTAAAATAATATAACAGTACAGAATGTTTTTAGAAATAATTAGGATGGTAATTAATTATTATTGGACTATTCTCGTAAAATATTTTGATTATTTTTGCACTAGTTTAACTAAATCCGAACCATGCAGTATAAAAGAATTCTTTTAAAATTAAGCGGCGAAGCCTTAATGGGTGAACGACAATACGGAATTGACCCAAAAAGGTTGGCAGAATATGCTGAAGAAATAAAAGAAGTAATTGATAAAGGAATTGAAGTCGCTATTGTCATTGGCGGAGGAAATATCTTTAGAGGCCTTGCAGGCGCAAGTAATGGCATGGATCGCGTACAAGGTGATCATATGGGAATGTTGGCTACAGTTATCAATGGCCTTGCTTTGCAGAGCGCCTTAGAAGAAGCCGGTATTCAAACAAGGTTACAATCTGCAATTCAAATAAATGAAGTAGCAGAACCTTTTATTCGCAGAAGAGCAATGCGCCATTTAGAAAAAGGAAGAGTTGTTATATTTGGAGGAGGAACTGGAAATCCTTATTTTACTACAGACTCTGCTGCAGTTTTAAGAGCGATAGAGATTGAAGCTGATGTAATATTAAAAGGAACAAGAGTAGATGGTATTTATACCTCTGACCCAGAAAAAGATAAAACAGCTACTAAATTTGATACCATAACCTTTAAAGATGTTTTAAGTAAGGGCTTAAAAGTAATGGATACAACAGCATTTACGTTAAGTCAAGAAAATGAATTACCTATAGTTGTTTTTGATATGAATAAAAAAGGTAATTTATTAAAACTAGTTTCGGGAGAAAACATTGGGACTGTTGTAGATAATTAGAGATTGGCATATGACATGCAACAGCTATTAAAAAAGAAATAAAATGAACGAAGAAATTACATTTATACTAGACAGTACCAACGAAAGCATGAATGGGTCAATTGACCATTTAGTAAAAGCGTTTGCAAAAATTAGAGCAGGAAAAGCGAATCCAATTATGCTATCTAGCGTAATGGTAGATTATTACGGCTCTCAAACTCCTCTAGCACAAGTTGCCAATGTGAGTACCCCAGATGCTCGTACGCTAACCGTACAACCTTGGGAAAAAAACATGTTACAACCTATTGAAAAAGCGATAATGATTGCCAATCTTGGTTTTAACCCGATGAATAATGGTGATTTTATTATCATTAGCGTACCACCTCTAACAGAAGAACGCAGAAGAGATTTAGCAAAGCAAGCAAAAGGTGAAGCTGAAGATGCTAAGGTAGGTATCCGTAATGCTAGACAAGAGGCAAATAAAGAAATTAGAGCTCTTGATGACGCATCTGAAGATTTAAAGAAAAATGCAGAAGCAGATATACAGGAGCTTACCAATAAATTTTCAAGAAAAATAGAAGAAGTTTTAACGGTTAAAGAAGCCGAAATAATGAAAGTATAATTTCACTTTTAATTCAAAACTCTACAAGGGCAACAAAATAGTTGCCCTTTTTTTTATGTTAATTCATAAATTTCATAAAATTAGTATTAAAAGTAGCTATTACCTTAATAGAATACTGTGATTACCCGTAATCATTTTCTACCTTTACCCCAATTTTTAAAAAATAACATGGTTGCTAAATTAACTAAAGGTTTCTGGGCAAAAACCGCAAATATCATTCTAAGAAATAGAATACTAATTCTTTTTCTAGTCATTGCTCTAACTGTGTTTCTAGCCTTACAGTGGGATAAAATGCGATTTTCTAGTTCGCAAGCAAATTTATTACCCGATCATCACCCTGTAAATGTACAGTACCAATCTTTTTTGAAAACTTTTGGAGAGGAAGGAAACGTTGTGGTACTGGGTGTAAAAGATTCAACACTTTTTACCCCTGCAAAATTTAACCGCTGGAACAAGTTTAGCAAACAATTAGCCGCATTCCCAGAAGTAGACTTTGTATTATCTACAGACAATTTACAAGAGCTTATAAAAGACACGGTAAAACAAGCTTTTGTGATGCAACCTTTTATAAAAAAAACACCTACCACAAAGTCAGAAATAGACACTTTAACTTCTCACTTATTTAATAATCTCCCGTTTTACGAAGATTTAATTTATAATAAAGAAACTAGAACTATTAGAACTATTGTCTATTTAGACAAAGACATTGTCAATACTTCTGCACGGAAAGATTTTATCATAGAAGACCTGAATCAATTAGTGAAAAATTTTGAAGATGAGACCAATCTAGATGTGCATGTTTCAGGAATGCCCTACATCCGTACCATGAATTCCGAGAGTATCATTCAAGAGATTGGAAAATTTATACTTGCAGCTTTAGGGGTAACTTCGCTAATCTTCTTTTTCTTTTTTAGGAGTTTCCGAGCCACGTTAATTTCTATGTGTGTTGTTATTATTGGCGTAATGTGGTCTTTTGGTGTATTAGGTTTATTACAATTTGAAATTACTGTTCTTACTGCATTAATCCCTCCTTTAATAATTGTAATCGGGATTCCGAATTGTATTTTCTTAATAAATAAATACCAACAAGAAGTCAAAAAACATGGCAATCAAGCCTTATCATTACAGCGTGTAATTTCCAAAATTGGAAATGCAACTTTGATGACAAACATTACAACTGCCTCTGGTTTTGCCACATTTATTGTTACCGACAGTCAGCTTCTCAAAGAATTTGGTATTGTTGCTTCCATCAATATTATAGGAATTTTTATACTCTCTCTTTTAATAATTCCAATTGCATATAGTTTTATGCCGTTACCCAAAACAAAGCACCTAAAGCATTTAAACACACGCTGGATTGATACGTTTGTCAACTGGATGGAATACATAGTCCGCGAAAAAAGAATCTCCGTATACATTGTATCCATTTGCCTTTTGGTGCTTAGTATCATTGGTATTTATCAAATTGATATTTCAGGAAGTCCCATAGAGGACATGCCGAAGAAAACTGAGTTTTTTAGAGACATTCGCTTTTTTGAACAAGAGTTTGATGGCATTATGCCCGTAGAAATTATTATAGACACAAAACGTAAAAAAGGGGTTCTAAAACCATCTACCTTAAAAAAGATGGATGAATTAAGCGATGTGATTCATGAGATCCCAGAATTATCTCGCCCTATATCTGCCGTAAATTTAGTAAAATACTCAAAACAAGCATTTTATAGCGGAATTCCAAAATACTACCAACTCCCTACTTCACAGGAAAATACTTTTATAATGGATATTGCTCGAAAATCATCTGGTAATGGAAATTTATTGAAAAGTTTTGTGGACACTACTGGGCAAATAGCACGAATTACGACCTACATGAAGGATGTTAAAACCATCCGAATGGAAGCAATTGAAGGTAAACTAAAGGAGAATATAGATAAAATATTTCCTCCGGATCGCTATACCGTTTACATGACAGGTAGTGCTTTAATTTTTCTAAAAGGAACAAAATATTTAGTAAACAACCTAGTTATGTCTTTAGCGTTAGCTATTGGCCTTATAGCCTTATTTATGGCTTATCTGTTCCGATCTTTTAAGATGATTATAATCTCATTAATCCCCAATCTTTTACCGCTAGTAATTACTGCAGGTCTAATGGGTTTTGTGGGCGTACCCATTAAACCTTCTACGATATTAGTTTTCAGTATTGCATTTGGTATTTCTGTAGATGACACTATACACTTCCTCGCAAAATACCGGCAAGAATTGACGGCCAATAATTGGCGCATCAAAAAGTCTGTCTATGCTGCTTTAAAAGAAACTGGTGTTAGTATGTTCTACACTTCAATTGTTTTATTTTTCGGGTTTTCCGTATTCACAATTTCAAGCTTTGGAGGCACTGTAGCTTTAGGAGCGTTGGTTTCCGCAACATTATTATTTGCGATGTTAGCAAACTTAATATTGCTTCCATCTCTATTATTGTCACTGGAACGCAACATTGCAAATAAAACAGTATTAAAAGAACCACAGATAGACATCTTACCAAAAGACGAAGACAATTTTAAAGATTAAATATAAAAAAAACGAATTTTATCGTTTGAACAACTAAAACCTTTTTTGACAAAAAGGCTATATTTGTTATTTAGAAATAAATTTAGGATAGGCTAAAATTGATATAAGCAAATAAATTGCTTTATCAGTACACAGACCATCGCGCATACAAATAGCAACAAAATTATCAAATGAAATCACACAGCATAAAAGAATTACTTTCTTCAAACCTTTCCTTACAAGAAGTTACCATCAATGGATGGGTAAAAACTTTTAGAAGCAACAGATTTATTGCCTTGAACGATGGCTCTACCATTAACAATATTCAATGTGTTGTTGATTTTGAAAATTTTGATGAAGCGTTACTGAAAAAAGTTTCTACAGGAGCCGCAGTTAAAATTTCTGGTACGCTAGTAGAGAGTCAAGGAAGAGGGCAAAGTGTAGAAATTCAAGTTAAAGAGTTGGTTGTTTTGGGTGTTTCTGATCCGGATACCTACCCTATTCAACCAAAAAAGCACTCTTTAGAATTTTTAAGAGAAAAAGCACATTTACGAGTGCGCACCAATACGTTTGCAGCCGTAATGAGAGTACGCTCCACGCTGTCATTTGCAGTTCATAGATATTTCCAAAATAACGGATTCTACAACGTACATACCCCAATTATTACAGGGTCTGATGCTGAAGGAGCTGGTGAAATGTTTAGAGTATCTACTTTAGATCAGAAAAAACCACCTTTAAATGACGCAGGAGAGATAGATTTTAAACAAGACTTTTTTGGTAAAGAAACAAACTTAACTGTTTCTGGTCAATTAGAGGCCGAAACGTATGCTATGGCATTAGGAAAAGTATACACTTTTGGACCCACTTTTAGAGCTGAAAACTCTAATACTTCTAGGCATTTAGCAGAATTCTGGATGATTGAACCTGAAGTTGCATTTAACGACTTAGATGCAAATATGGATCTTGCAGAAGATTTTATCAAAGATGTTATTAATTATATATTGGAGCACTGTGCTGAAGATTTGAAATTTTTAGAACAACGCTTAATAGATGAAGAAAAATCTAAACCTCAGGCAGAGCGAAGCGATATGCCACTTATTGAAAAACTAAAGTTTGTTGCAGAAAATAACTTTAAAAGAGTTTCATATACGGAAGCAATAGATATTTTAAAAAGCAGCACACCTAATAAGAAAAAGAAATTTAAATATATTATTGAGGAATGGGGAGCAGACTTACAAAGTGAGCATGAACGTTTCCTTGTAGAGAAACATTTTAAGTGTCCTGTAATTTTGTTTGACTACCCTGCCAAAATAAAAGCATTTTATATGCGTTTAAATGATGACGGTAAAACCGTAAGGGCAATGGATATTCTATTTCCTGGAATTGGAGAAATCGTTGGCGGTTCTCAACGTGAGGAACGTTTAGATGTTTTATTAGAAAAAATAAAAGAACTAGGCATTGACGAAGAAGAATTATGGTGGTACTTAGACCTTAGGAAGTTTGGTACAGCTGTACATAGTGGTTTTGGATTAGGTTTTGAAAGATTAGTTCTTTTCGCTACAGGAATGGGTAATATTAGAGATGTTATACCTTTCCCTAGAACGCCACAAAATGCAGAGTTCTAAAATTAGAATATAACCTTATAAGCTTTATAGCACATTATTTTCATGCTAAAACAACATTTATCTTTTAAATTATCGCAGAAACTTTCTCCTCAACAAATACAGTTGATGAAACTGATTCAACTGCCTACGCAAGCGTTTGAACAACGCCTGAAGCAGGAGTTAGAGGAAAACCCAGCATTAGAAACTGGAAAAGAAGAATCAGATGATTTTGATGATGAATATGAGGATGAGTTTAACGATGAAACAGATAGCGAAAGCATCAATGCAGAAGATATAAATATTGATGAATATTTAAGTGATGATGAAATCCCTGAATACAGAACTCAAGCCAATAATTACAGTGCCGATGATGAAGAAAAAACAGTACCCTATGCTGCTGGAACTTCTTTTAATCAATATTTAATAAATCAATTAAACACCATTTATTTAAGTGACGATGAATGGTCAATTGCAGAATTTTTAGTAGGTAGTGTAGATGAAAGCGGCTACATCCGTAGGCCAATAAATGACATCCTAGATGATTTAGCATTTACTCAGAATGTATATACTGAAGCAGAAACTATTAAAAAAGTTCTTAAAACAGTTCAAGAATTAGACCCGCCAGGTGTTGGTGCCACATCTTTAGAAGAGTGTTTAACCATACAGTTAAAACGCAAAGAGATTACGCCAAGTATTGAATTAGCTATTACTATTTTAGAAAAATCTTTTGATCAGTTTACAAAAAAACATTATCAAAAATTAATTCAGAAACATAATATCACTGAAGAGGATTTAAAAAAAGCTATTTCAGAAATAGAAAAATTAAACCCCAAACCAGGAGGATCTTATTCCGGTAATACCCGAATGATTGAACATATTGTCCCTGATTTTTCTATAAAAATTATTGACGGAGAACTAGAATTAACTTTAAATGGCAGAAACGCTCCAGAACTTCATGTTTCTAGGGGCTACAACAACATGCTCGAAGGGTATAAAAATGCCAAAGAAAAATCTAAATCACAAAAAGATACGGTTCTATTTATAAAGCAAAAATTAGACGCTGCAAAATGGTTCATTGACGCCATTAAGCAACGACAACAAACACTATTCATTACAATGAATACAATTATGCATTATCAAGAAGAATATTTTCTGACTGGTGATGAGCGAAATTTACGCCCTATGATTCTTAAAGATATTGCAGATACCATACAAATGGATGTTTCTACAGTTTCAAGAGTTGCCAATAGTAAATATGTAGACACTCCTTACGGTACTCGATTAATAAAAGAATACTTCTCTGAATCCATGAAAAATGATCAAGGAGAGGATGTATCTACCAAAGAGATTAAGAAAATACTAGAAAATGTAATTGGAGAAGAGGAAAAAAGAAAACCTCTTACAGATGATAAGCTCGCAGATATTTTAAAAGAGAAAGGCT
Source organism: Cellulophaga algicola DSM 14237 (assembly GCF_000186265.1). Classification (NCBI taxonomy): domain Bacteria; kingdom Pseudomonadati; phylum Bacteroidota; class Flavobacteriia; order Flavobacteriales; family Flavobacteriaceae; genus Paracellulophaga; species Paracellulophaga algicola. The sequence goes on along the minus strand of NC_014934.1, from coordinate 2,319,991 downwards.
ACCCTATCGCAAGAAGAACGGTAGCAAAATACAGAGAACAATTAAGCATCCCTGTAGCACGAATGAGAAAAGAAATTTAAGCCTTTTTTAAAGCTTAATTAACATGGTACATAGATTAACTGTGAAAGCTTTTTTTCTCATAATACAACCGAATAAATGAAAGCCTTTTTAAAGTTCATTGCCTACGCACTTCATCCTGTATTTATTCCTCTTTATGGAAGTTTAATTTATTTTCAGGTTACCAGAAAGTATACGTCTTTAGAAATGCAAATAGGCAACCTACTCCCTATATTTATTTTATCGGTAATTATACCCATAATAAGTTTTCTAATCTTAAGAAATATTGGCATCGTTAATTCGCTAGCCATGTCTACTATTAAAGAACGTAAATATCCTATCTACATTAGCATTATTTTGCTCTTTATGATCATCTACAAAGTAATTCCGAACAATTACACTATAGAACTTTATTATTACTTTATAGGGCTTGTTATAGCGTTGTTCACAGTACTCGTGTTACTCTTTGCAAGATTTAGCAATAGTATACATATGGTAGGTATTGGAAGCTTAATCATGTATATGATCAATTTGAGCGTACATTTTGAAATAAACCTAACACTTTCTATTAGCGTTCTAATTCTATTAGGAGGACTGTTAGCATCATCACGCCTATATTTTAGGACACACTCAAAATTAGAAATAGTTGGTGGTTTATTATTGGGAGTAACCACACAATTTATGACCCTGAATTATTGGTTATAAAATGTAAAAAATGAGTCCAACTCTCAGAGAATTTATAGCTATAGCTTCTCCAGTATCTAGTTGGGTATCTTTTTTCAGAAAGTCTGATAACGAATAATACAAATGAAGGTTAAACGTATTATAGCCTAGATTTAGAGTAAGCCCATATTGTAAGCGTTCTAAATCTGGATTAGAAAACCCTAAACGCTCTGTACTTGTTACCAATTTAGACCTTGCACTAAAATTATATGCGAATTTTACGCCCGAATATATACGTAAAAATTTGTATTTAGTAGGGCTAGAATTACGCCAACGCAATTCAAAAGGCAATTCTATACTATGCAACTCAAATTTACTACGATCATATAAGGAAGCATCACTTTCTGCATAATAAGAAATCACATCATTTTCGTTAGTAACAATTAGATTTGAATAGTAAGAGTTTACAGCATAACCTAAACCAAGCCCTAAAGCGATTGTGCGGCTGTCATTTAACGGCAAATCCTTTATAAATCCAATCTGTAATCCATAGGAGAAATTACGCTTAAAAACGTCGTCAGGCTTTTTTAGCATAAAATTATAATTGACCCCTAAATAAAATTGATCCTCAAGATAATTAGCGTCTGCAGAGGAACTTTCGGTATCTACTTGCGAAGAAAGAAGAAGAGGCAAAAAAAACAAGGCTATTAAAAAATGTTTTTCCATAAATTAAAAGTAACTAAATCAATACTAAAAAAAAAGCGCTTCAAATAAATTTGAAGCGCTTGTATACTAATTTTGAAAGAAACTAATCTTACTATCTAAGGTTATCAAATGCAATACCCTCATAGGTAGTGTAGTTAACCTTCAAAGCATTTACTTTACGTAATTCTTCTTTAATATCAGAAATAATACCCATGTTTGCTTTTCTATCAACTTTTAATGATGTAGTTAATACATTTTGCAAATCTTCAGATTTCTTTGCTCTTTCTTGAAGTATGTAAGGACCTACTTCAGAAGGATTAGAAAACTTATCATTAAGTTGAATTTTCGCTTCAGTACCAAAAAGTTTTTGGTATTCCTGAGTTGGTGCTCCAACATAAATAGTGATTACACGGTCTTTCTTCTCTAACTTCTTAATTTCACTTGCTTTAGGAAGTTCATTCTGAACATTCACAGAAGTGTCTTTCATTACCGTAACGGTCATAAAGAAAAATAGAAGCATAAAAACAATATCCGGTAAAGATGCAGTTGAAACCGCAGGTATATCACCATCTTTTTTCTTGCTAAATTTTGACATATCTTTTAACTTTTACGATTAATTACCACTTGATGTTTCAGCTTCAGAGAACTTTTGAGGAAATAATTCCTGTATTTTTCTCACTCTCTCCTTTAAAACTTCTTTAGCTTCTGGAGAAGTTTCTGGATTCAAATATTCAGCTTCCATATCGGTGAATTTACGCTTATAAAGTCTTTCAGACTCTCTATTACGCAATTCATTATACGCAGCTACGATTTCATTCTGAACCGTAATATAAACTCCGTATTGTGTTTCTCTATCATTCTTTAAAGAAATAATAGCTTTTGTAGGGTTATCAGAAGACGACTCGTCTCTTTTACCTTTACAATAGTTACAATACTCTTCAGAACCTTTTAAAGCTCCTCCGTTATCAAGAAAAGTCATCGCTTTTTCTCTCAAACTTTTTATATCTGCCAGTTCATCCTCAACTAAAAGTTGTCCATTTTTATTGATATTTACAGTAAAAATATTCTTCTCCTTTATAATTGGTGGTGCTTCCGTAGGCGGCTCAAATGGCGGCAACATACGATCTAAACCTGCATCTGTTTCAATAGTAGTAGTTACTAGGAAAAAGATTAACAGTAAGAAAGCTATGTCTGCCATAGAACCGGCGTTAACCTCTGGTGGTGCTCCTCTTCTTGGCATAGTTATCTATTTTATTTGTTAAACATTTTTTTCACACCTGGCAATATCATTGAACCTACAGCAATAATCGTCAATATGAAAAACATATTTAAGAATGTGCCAATAGTTTTAATGGTACTTTCATCCGTAAGGATTCCAGTTTTTCTCTCCATTGCTTCAATGCTAACATCTGTACCGCTTGCGAAAACATATGATAAAATTCCAACAACGATAAGACCACCTACTCCAATTGCAGTTCTTTTAAGACCTTCTGGTGTAGAGAATACGTTTTTCAATCCAAAGAACAAACTAGCAAGTACTGCTATAGCAAGCAAGATAAATGTAATAATGAACATAAAATTCATTGATCCATTACCTACTGTAACTTCAGGTTCTCTTGCAATCATCACCCATAGAACTAAACCTAGGACGCTGAGTACGATTAATATAATTTTAATTATCTTATTCATTTTACTTAAGTATTAAGTGCGACTTATTTTTTGTGATCTACCAACATATCAATCAAAGAGATTGACGAATCTTCCATATCATTTACAATACTATCGATCTTAGCGATAATGTAATTATAAAAAATTTGAAGAATAATAGCCACAATAAGACCAAATACCGTTGTCAATAACGCTACTTGAATATCACCTGCAATAAGAGAAGCACTTAAGTTACCAACTGCTGCAATTTTCTCGAAGGCAGCAATCATACCAATTACAGTACCCATGAAACCAAGCATTGGAGCAATAGCGATAAATAAAGATAACCAAGAAACATTCTTCTCAAGTTGTCCCATTTGAACACCACCGTAAGCAACAACCGCTTTTTCAGCAGATTCGATACTTTCGCCAGCTCTATCTAAACCTTGGTAGTAGATAGACGCAACAGGTCCTTTAGTATTTCTACAAACTTCTTTAGCAGCCTCGATACCACCAGAAGCTAGTGCATCTTCAACTCTTTGCTTTAATTTTGTAGTGTTTGTTGTTGCCAAGTTTAAATAAATAATTCTTTCAATAGCAACTGCTAAACCAAGTATCAAACATAATAGTACGATACCCATGAAGCCAGCTCCACCTTCAATAAATTTTTCTTTTAATACTTGAACAAAACCTCTTTCTGACTCTGCTGCAGCTGCATCTTGAATCATAGTTGCTGCTGTTGCAATAGTTGCAGACAGGTTAGAAGTAATTGCATTTGCATTTACTTGAGCGTTAACAGTATTTGTGTTACATACAAATAACCCAGCTACTGCTAGGATAGAGAATAATCTTTTCATTTCTTTCAAACTTAAATTAGATTAGTTAATGGGTTAAAGATAAAAAAATTTTACAATTAAAAAATTAAAAATTAATTGCAGAGAGGAAGGGATTCGAACCCTCGATACCCTTTTGAGGTATACACACTTTCCAGGCGTGCGCCTTCGACCACTCGGCCACCTCTCTAATAATCAATTTTTCAAGGCGTCGAATTAACAAAAAAAAAAGTATTAAATAAAATTTCCAACGTTAATTTTAAGCCATCTCTCCGCGAAGAGAAGTTTCAAAAACAGTTTTAAACAGTTTATTTGAGATTTTACAACCCAACAAATACATTAATTTAGTAATAGCCGCTTCTGTTGTAATATCCTTACCATTAATAACTTGCAGCTTCTGTAAATGCTCACTTGTTTCATATTGCCCCATAATTACACTGCCTCCAGAGCACTGTGTAACGTTAATAATATGTATCCCTTTTTTTATAGCTTTTTTTAAATTTTCTACCAGCCATAAATCTGTTGGGGCATTTCCTGAGCCATAAGTTTCAATTATTACTGCTTTTAAATTTGGTGTTTGCAAAACAGATTGCAATAATTGTTCATTAAAACCTGGAAATAATTTTAAAATAGCCACATTATTATCTAAAATTTTATGAACTATTAACTTTTTTTTCCTTTTTGGCTTCAACAAATATTCATTAAACACCTTTAAATGTACTCCAGATTCTGCTAACGGAGGGTAATTTAACGAACCAAATGCCTGAAAATGTTCTGCGCTAAACTTGGTTGTTCTATTTCCTCGATACAATTTATACTCAAAATACAAACCTACCTCTTGGATTACCGCTACCCCTTTTGCTTGCAAAGCAGCAATTTGAACCGAAGTAATTAGATTCTCTTTAGCATCTGTTCTTAAATCTCCTATTGGCAGTTGGGAACCTGTAAAAATAACTGGTTTCGTTAAATTTTCTAACATATAACTCAATGCAGAAGCAGAATAGCTCATTGTGTCACTCCCATGAAGCACAACAAAACCATCATAAGCATCATAATTATCCTCAATAGTTTCTGATATACACACCCAATGACTGGTATGAATATTTGAGGAATCTATGGGAGAATCAAAAGAATGACTAGAAATCTCACAATCTAATTGTGCCAATTCAGGTATATTCTTTTGCAATTTACCAAAGTCAAAAGCCTTTAATGCCCCAGTTTTATAGTCTTTAATCATACCAATAGTACCGCCGGTATAGATTAATAATATTTTAGTTTTATTGGTCATTATAGGCAATTTTATATTCCAAATACTGCTTTAGAATTAGTTGTAGTAATTTCTGCTATCTCTGCTAGAGACCTATTATATATAGTCGCTAATTTAGTGGCCACATTAACAAGGTAAGCACTTTCATTTCTTTTTCCTCTAAATGGCACTGGCGCCAAATAAGGCGCATCGGTCTCAAGAACTATATGCTCTATAGCTATTTCATTTAAAAATTGATCAATCTTACCATTCTTAAAAGTAGCCACCCCACCAATGCCTAATTTCAAATTGTACCCAATAGCCCTGAGCGCTTGCTCTTTTGAACCAGTGAAACAATGAAAAATTCCAAATAATTCATCCGCCTTCTCTTCTTCTAAGATTTCAAAAACTTCATCAAATGCATCGCGACAATGAATAACTATGGGTAATTTCTCTCTTTTGGCAATCTTAATTTGCATTCTAAATGCCTCTTGTTGTTGTTTTACAAATGATTTATCCCAATATAAGTCGATCCCAATTTCACCAATAGCATAATATTTATGCTTACTAAGCATCTCTTCTACATGGGCTATTTCATCTAAATAATTATCTTTTACATGAGTAGGGTGCAAACCCGTCATTAAAAACATATGTTCTGGAAATTCTTCCTCTAAGGCTATCATTGATTCAGTAAAAGTGGAATCTATAGCAGGCAAAAAGAAACGCTGAACACCAGCATCAATCGCTTTTTTAACAATTTCTATTCTGTCATCATCAAATGCCTCACTGTATAAATGGGTATGTGTATCTGTAAATATCATGGTACAAAAATAGCCTTATCTTTATCAAAAAAACACGTGAAGAGTCTCAAAGAATTTTTAAAACAAAAAAAATACCTTAAAATACCACTAGTTTTAACTAGTACCAATCATTTTGAAATTAAAGCAAAAATAAATAGCATAGAAGGAAGTTTCATATTAGACACTGGAGCTTCTAATACCTGTGTAGGTTTTGATCAAATTGAATCCTTCAATTTAACATCAAAAGAATCCAATATAAAAGCTGCTGGAGCTGGCGCCACAAACATGGAAACCTTAATTTCTACAAAAAACACTATTGAAATAGGGAAATGGACATCCAAAAAATTAAAAATTGTTCTCTTTGATTTAACACATGTAAATGAAGCACTTACCAATCATAATGCAAAATCAGTAGACGGAATTATAGGTGCAGATCTATTGAAAAAGGGAAAAGCGATCATAGATTATGATAAAAAGGTACTTTACCTAAGGCAAAAATGAAGAATACCTAAATTTTACGCAGATTGACTTACATCAGAAAATATTCTAAAAATCCTACATACATTTACCCCAAATTCTAAACCCTACTATTTATATGTTTTCAAATACCACTATAAAGAAAACCTACTTCCTTATATTACTTACCTTATTTATTAGCTGTTCTACAAAAAGCGAATACACAACATTAGCAGAAGACTTAACAAATGCTGAATTACAAAGTACATTAATAAAGCTTTCCGGAAATTTAAACTACTACATACTTCCTAATAGTACAGATTATAGCAAAATTCCGTCAGACCCTAAAAATCCAATTACAGAGGAGAAAGTATTATTAGGCCAATTATTATTTCATGAAACCGGAATTGGCTTAGAAGGAAAAACAGAAACGAATAAAGAAACTTATTCTTGCGCTAGCTGCCACCATAGTGCTGCAGGCTTCCAAAGTGGAATACAACAAGGTATAGGAGATGGAGGAATGGGATTTGGAATTGCTGGTGAATCTAGAATCATAGATCCTTTATATACAGAAGACATGATTGATGTACAACCTATAAAATCTCCAACGGTATTAAACTCAGCCTATCAAAAATTAATGTTGTGGAATGGACAATTTGGCGCAACTAGCAAAAACATAGGAACCGAAGCTAATTGGACCGAAGGAACACCAAAAGCCGTAAACCAAATGGGCTTTGAAGGCGTAGAAACCCAAGCGATAGCCGGATTATCTGTTCATAGAATGGCCTTAGATAAAGCTTTTTGCGACGCTAATGAGTATAGTAGTCTTTTTGATAAAGCCTTTCCAGATGTTGCTATTACAGAAAGATACTCCCTTGTATATGCGGGTTTAGCAATTGCCGCCTACGAAAGAACAATCTTATCTAACGATACAAATTTTCAAAACTGGCTTAAAGGCGACCTTGATGCTATGACTCCAACAGAAAAAAAAGGAGCTCTTTTATTTTTTGGAAAAGCAAAGTGTTACCAATGCCACAATGGACCCGCACTAAACTCTGATGAATTTTACGCCTTGGGTATGAAAGACCTAGAAGGCCCAAATGTACATGGTATTATTGATGACGTTACCAAAAAAGGCCGTGGAGGTTTCACTAACAAAACCTCTGATAATTATAAATTTAAAGTTCCCCAACTTTATAACTTAACAGATGTTCAGTTTTTTGGACACGGAGGAAGCTTCACTTCTATCAAAGAAGTTATAGCATACAAGAACATTGCTACACATGAAAATACAGAAGTTTCTACCTCCGAATTATCGGGTAAATTTTCCCCTTTACATTTAAGCGAAGAAGAAGTAGACCTTATTGCAGCATTCATTGAAACCAGTTTATCCGATAAAAATTTAAATAGATACACCCCTGGCGCGTTGCCTACAGGATTATGCTTCCCTAATGCAGACCCAAGCTCTAGAGCAGATATGCATTGTAATTAAAAAACTAAAAAGCACTAAAAAAGCCTGAAGATCATAAACATCTTCAGGCTTTTTTTACAAACTTAATACTATTGAATTACAATTCTAATGCTTTCATTACATTGCCATCCATTAATAATTCTACTGGATTTTCTAATGCTTCTTTAATTGCGACTAAGAAACCTACAGATTCTTTACCATCAATTATTCTGTGATCATATGATAATGCAAGATACATTATTGGTGCAGCTACTATTTCTCCATTACGAACAATAGGACGCTCAACAATATTGTGCATTCCTAAAATAGCACTTTGCGGAGGATTTATAATTGGTGTAGATAACATTGAACCAAAGACACCACCATTTGTAATAGTAAAGGTACCACCTGTCATTTCATTAACTGTGATTTCTCCTTCTCTAGCACGAATCGCTAATCTTTTAACCTCTGCTTCTACCCCTCTAAAGGTTAAGTTTTCTGCATTTCTAATTACAGGAACCATTAATCCTTTTGGACCTGAAACCGCTATACTAATATCACAGAAATCATAGGTAATCATTTCTTTTCCATCAATCATAGAGTTCACTGTTGGATAAAGCTCTAAAGCCCTAACCACTGCAAGCGTAAAGAAAGACATAAAGCCAAGCCCTACACCATGTTTACTTTTGAATGATTCTTTATGTTGATTTCTCAATTCAAAAATAGGAGACATATCTACTTCATTAAAAGTAGTTAACATAGCCGTTTCATTCTTAACAGACACTAAACGCTCTGCTACTTTTCTACGTAACATTGACAATTTAGACCTGCTTTCTCCTCTTTTTCCTCCAGTAGGTGTTCCCATAGAAGGTACTGCTTGAACTGCATCTTCTTTAGTAATTCTACCATCTTTACCAGTACCTTTTACCGCACCAGCTTCCATTCCTTTTTCTGCTAATATTTTCTTTGCCGCAGGAGATGCTACTCCAGATACATACGTTTCTTTTGCTTGTACAGGCTGTGGTGCTTTCTTTTCCTCTTTAGGAGTTTCTTTCACTTCCTCTTTTGGAGCAGCAGCTTTTGATGCGCCAGAAGGTTTTTCTGCACTCGTATCAATTAAACAAACCACTTCACCTACTGCAACAGCATCACCCTCTTCTGCTTTCAAAGTGATAATACCACTTTCTTCAGCAGGTAATTCTAAGGTTGCTTTATCAGAATCTACTTCTGCAATTGCTTGATCTTTTTCTACATAATCTCCGTCTTGAACTAACCAAGCAGCAATTTCAACTTCTGTTATAGATTCCCCTGGTGAAGGAACTTTCATTTCTAAAATCATTATCGTATAATTTTAATTTTTAACCTGTATCTTTTTTTCTTTACTTAATAGCTTACTTACGAATCATGTTATCTTTTGTCTTATCAAAAACATAATCTATCACTTCTTGATGACGACGTTTAGAGCGCACTGCACTACCCGCTGCTGGTGACGCATAAAAACGCCTTGAAGCTACTCTTACTTTACTAGCCTCACTAAAGTGCATCATAATAAAACTCCAAGCTCCCATATTCCTAGGCTCTTCTTGTGCCCAAACAACATCATCTGCCTTCGTATATTTCTTCATTAACGCCTTCATTTTACTAGCTGGTAATGGAAATAATTGCTCTACACGAACTAAAGCGACATCTTCTCTAGCATTTTCTTCACGAGCTGCTAATAAATCATAATAAAATTTACCCGTACAGAATACGAGAGTTTTTACTTTTTTAACATCAGCGGCACTATCATCTATCACCTCTTGAAAACCACCATTAGCAAACTCATCTACAGTAGATACTGCTTTTGGATGACGCAATAAACTTTTTGGCGTAAATACAACCAAAGGCTTTCTAAAATTCGCCTTCATCTGTCTACGTAATAGGTGAAACATATTTGCTGGCGTTGTAACATCTGCTATAAACATATTATCACTTGCGCAAAGTTGTAAAAAACGCTCCATACGTGCAGAAGAATGTTCTGCACCCTGACCTTCATAACCGTGTGGCAGTAACATTACCAAACCGTTTTGTAATTTCCACTTGTCTTCTGCTGCAGAAATATATTGGTCAATCATAATTTGAGCTCCATTGCTGAAATCTCCAAATTGCGCTTCCCAAATAGTAAGTGTATTAGGGCTAGCCATGGCATAACCATAATCAAAACCTACCACCCCATATTCTGAAAGGTGTGAATTAAATATATGGAAATCGCCCTTTTTACCTTCTATTAAATTTAAAGGAACAACTTCCTCTTCACTATCCTCAACTTTTACAACTGCATGACGGTGAGAAAAAGTACCTCTTTCTACATCTTGACCAGACATTCTAACGCCAAAACCTTCTTGCAATAAAGATCCGTATGCTAACAGTTCTCCCATAGCCCAATCTAACTTATCATTCTCAAAGAACATTTTTCTTCGATCCTCAATAAGCTTATCTACTTTACGTAAAAACTTTTTACCTTTTGGTAGACTCGTAAGAGAATTAGCTATTTGCGTAAGTTTATCTTGCGGATAAGAAGTATCAATTGGCTTTACCATCTCATCTTCTTGAACACGAACAAAACCTTTCCATTCATCTGCCATAAATGGCGTGATTACGGTCTTATCTTCTTTACGAGAATCTTCTAATTCTGTTTCTAAAGAATCTTTATATTCTTGCTCTAATTTACCAATGTAATTTTCATCGATAATACCTTCTGCAATAAGCTTTGCTGCATAAATATCTCTTGGACTTTCATGTTTGGCTATCGCTTTGTATAATTTAGGTTGCGTAAAACGAGGCTCATCACCTTCATTATGCCCATATTTTCGGTACCCTAATAAATCAAGAAAAACATCTCGCTTATAACGCATTCTGTATTCTAAAGCGAATAAAGAAGCATGAACAACAGCTTCTGCATCATCAGCATTAACATGTAAAACTGGACTCAAAGTTACTTTACCTACATCTGTACAATAAGTAGAACTACGAGCATCCAGGTAATTTGTTGTAAAACCTATTTGGTTATTTACCACCATATGGATTGTACCACCAGTTTTATAACCATCAAGATTAGCCATCTGGATAACTTCATACACCAAACCTTGCCCTGCAATGGCTGCATCACCATGCACAACAATTGGTAACACTTTAGAGAAGTCCTCTTTGTAATGTGTATCTTGTTTTGCTCTTGTTATACCTTCTACAACTGCACCAACAGTCTCTAAGTGAGATGGATTAGGCGCAATGTTCATTTTTATTTTATTCCCATTATCAGACATCCTTTCAGAAGTCCAACCCAAGTGATATTTAACATCACCATCAAAAATTACTTGCTCGTAATCTTTACCGTCAAATTCGCTAAAGATATCTTTAGCGGCTTTACCAAAAATATTGGTAAGCACATTTAGTCTACCCCTATGCGCCATACCCATAACAAACTGCTCAACACCCATTACTGCAGCGCGTTCCACAATAGCATCTAAAGCAGGTATTAGCGACTCATTACCTTCTAAAGAAAAACGTTTTTGACCTACATATTTTGTATGCAAAAAGCTTTCAAAAGAAACTGCCTGATTTAGTTTTCTAAGAATTTTTTTCTTTTGTTCTGCATCATAATTAGGATGGTTATCATTGACATTTAGCCAATCTTGAATCCACTTAATTCGCTCAGGACTTCTGATATACATGTACTCAACCCCTATTGCATCACAATAGATATTGGTTAAGTGCGAAATTATCTCCGTTAAGGTATTTGGACCTATGCCTAAAATTTCTCCTGCGGTAAACACCGTATTTAAATCTTCTGAGGATAAGCCAAAATTTTCAATAGCTAACGTTGGCTCGTATTTTCTTCGCTCACGAACAGGGTTTGTTTTTGTAAACAAATGTCCACGAGATCTATACCCGTCAATTAATCGAATAACCTGAAATTCTTTTTGTAGTGATTGTGGCATTTCTGAAGTGCCAGATGGTGCAGCAACATTATTTGGTGTTACTGGCAAGTCAAGTTCATCTAAAAGACTCTCTTGGCCAAAATCAAATCCTTGAAAAAATGCGCGCCAACTAGGCTCAACACTATCTGGATTAATTAAATACTTGTCATATAACTCTGCAAAAAACGAAGTATGCGCAGCGTTTAAAAAGGAATATTTATCCATAAATAATTTTCTCTTCCCTGTGAATAAAATTTAGTCAAAAATACAACATTTCAAAAATCTAGTCCTATATTAGGTACTAATATTAAAGAAAAATAACAATTATGAATATTTTGACTGATTTGTTCTTAAAAAGATGGCAATTGATTTTATTTTTTGCGTTTTCGTCAACGCTAACGTTTTCGCAAAATACAAATTCCGGAGAATTTTGGGATAATGTTCGTTTTGGCGGAGGAATAGGACTAGGATTTGGCAACGGTTATTTTAACGGCTCAATTTCCCCAAGTGCAATATACCAAGTATCCGAAAAATTTGCCGCTGGCGTACAATTGAACTTCAGTTATGCCACCTTTGATGATGATACACTTACCGCTTATGGCGGAAGTTTAATTTCCCTGTATAACATAATCCCAGCCATTCAATTATCTGGTGAATTAGAGCAGTTGAGGATAAACAGAACCACTTCTTTTATGGATGGAGATTTTAAAGATAACTATTGGAGCCCTGCACTTTATCTAGGAGCTGGATATGTAAATAGGAATTTTACGGTTGGCTTAAAATACAATGTGCTGCATGATGAAAAAAGCATCTACTCAGACGCTTTGATTCCTTTTGTTAGGATTTATTTTTAAGCATATTTCTGCCTAAACCATACTTTTTGATATTCTCGTTGCAGCACTAAAAAAGCAACATGATTGGAAATATCAACAACATCTGAAGCTTTAATCTCTTTTACCTTTTTTTCTGGAACATCTATAATATATAATAGATTAAGATAATCTGCAAAACGCTCCATCATCAATCTATAGATTTTTTGATGAAGAATTGTTTTTAAGTTCTTAGGGTTTACTTGAAAAGGAAGGTCAATATCTACATTTGCTAAACCAAAATCTTTCACCAATTGAGCTACAAGATTTTGATAAAGACCACTATCTACTGATTCCGTTAAAAGCGCGTTGCTGTCTGTAAAATTAAGCATCATACTTTATGTACGAAACAGAAGTAGATTTTGGTTCTAGCAGACTAGGGTTTTAACTCATTTTTATAAACTTGGCCCTCTTTCATAACGAAGGTAATATTTTCTAATTGCGATATATCCTGAAGAGGATCACCTGATACCGCAACAATATCTGCAAAATATCCAACCTTAATTAATCCCACTTCATCTGCCACACCCAATAAATTTGCATTTGTTACCGTTGCAGATTGCATGGCTTCAATAGCTGGCATCCCAGCCTCTACCATATACCCAAATTCTTTAGCATTTAAGCCATGGGGGTATACCCCTGCATCTGTTCCAAAGGCAATTTTCACCCCTTTCTTATAGGCTTTTGAAAATGTTCCTTGAATTAAGGGCCCTATTTCTCTTGCCTTAACAGCAACTACTTCCGGAAAATACCCTTCAATCTCTGCTTACTCTGCTACTTGTTTCCCTGCGGTAATAGTGGGCACCAAATACGCATTGTACTGCTTCATTAATTCCATTGTTTCTTCACTCATATAACTGCCATGCTCTATCGTCTTAATACCGCCTTTTATAGCTCTTTGCATTCCCTCATCACCATGTGCATGCGCTGCTGTCAACATACCATAATCATCCGCAGTTTGCGTAATAGCTTTTATCTCATCAATTGTAAATTGCGGATTTTTACCATTCTTAGCCACACTAAGAACGCCACCTGTTGCTGTAATTTTTATAACATCTGCACCATCTTTATACCGTTGTCTAACCGCTTTTCTACCTTCTTCAGGAGAATTAACCACGCCCTCTTTTGGACCTGGATCTCCTGTAAACTCATGGCTTCTACCATTTGTAGGATCCGCATGACCACCAGTAGTAGCAATAGATTTACCTGCTGTAAAAACCCTGGGCCCTACTACTATTCCTTTATTTATAGCATTCCTAATAGCTATATTAACTCCGGACCCTCCTAAATCTCGAACTGTAGTAAAACCAGCCATTAATGTTTTCTTGGCAAAAACGGTTGATTTAAAAGCAATATCTGCTTCGTTATCAGTGAAACGCTCTACATATGTCCTAGGATTAGATTCACTTTCAATATGTACATGCATATCTATAAAACCAGGCATCACAGTACTTGTCCTCAAATCGATGACAGCATCTGCAGCACCTCCCGACACAAACCCTTTTTTTATCTCCTTTATTTTAGTCCTCGAAATAACTACAGTCTTTTCTGACCATACTTTACCAGACTCCATATCTATAATTTTACCACACTGTAGGTACGTATCTTGTGCATTTAAAAAAGAAGTCAAAACTAAAAGAAGCGTAAGCGTGGTTATTTTTTTCATTTCGAGGTGTTTTTATAAACAAACAGAGCAGAAATATACATATATTTCTGCTCTATTGTTAAAATTTATAGTTTACTCTCAGTCTAAGCTCTAACCTTTTGCTCCCAATCCCAAGCAGATTTCATAGCTTCATCTAAAGTAGATTCTGCTTTCCAACCTAATTCATTATTCGCTTTTTCTGTATTTGCATAGGCCTCTGTAATATCACCTGTTCTGCGTGGTACAATTTTATAATTCAATTTCTTTCCTGATACCTTCTCAAAACTTTTAATCACTTCAAGAACCGTACTTCCCGTTCCTGTTCCTAAATTAAAAACTTCGTAATTCTCTTTGTTTTTAGCTTCAAGAAGTCTTTCTAAAGCAACAACATGCGCCTTTGCCAAATCTACCACATGAATATAATCACGAACACAAGTACCATCTGACGTAGGATAATCATCTCCAAACACAGACAACTGATCACGTAAACCCATTCCCGTCTGTGTAATAAAAGGGACCAAATTCTGAGGCACTCCTATAGGCAACTCACCTATTTCTGTACTTGGGTGTGCACCCATAGGATTAAAATATCGTAAAGCAATTGCATTTAACGAGGGTACAACTTTACAAGTATCTGTAATAATTTCTTCACCCATTTGTTTAGTATTCCCATAAGGAGATTCTGCTGTTTTCACGGGCGCATCTTCTGTTATTGGCATTTTATCTGCTTGCCCATAAACTGTACAAGAAGAACTAAAGATAAAACTAGCTTTATCTTTCTTTGCCAACTCCTTAAGAAGATAAACCAAGGTACCTATATTGTTCTCGTAGTATAGTAACGGTTTCTCAACACTTTCTCCCACAGCTTTAGAGGCCGCAAAATGAATGACTCCTTGCACATCTGCATGCCTCTTAAAAAAATCTTCAACTTTTGATTTTTCCTTTAAATCTATTTTTTCAAATAAGGGTTTTTTACCTGTTATAGCAACAATACCATCAAGTACTTTTTCTGATGAATTAGATAAATCATCAATGATAATCACTTCAAATCCTTTGTTTTGTAATTCTACAACGGTATGAGAGCCAATAAAACCCAATCCTCCGGTAACAAGTATTTTCATTTTTTATTATTTAATTGTTATATTTCTGCCTGATAAATCTAGAGAGAATACTAATTATGCTGTAACAAAACCGATAATAGTCTCCGTAATAAAGTTTATCTGCTCTTCATCTAATTCTGTATGCATTGGCAATGAGATAACTTCTTTAACCAATTGATTGGTAACAGGGAAGTCAGCATCATTATAGCGATCGTCTACATATGCTTTTTGTTTGTGTAAAGGAATTGGATAATACACTCCACAAGGGATTCCTTTTTCTGCTAAATGTTTAACTAAAGCATCTCGCTTACCATTTGTAATTTTTAGAGTATACTGATGAAAAACATGACAATCACACGTATCACATATACCTACACAATTATTAACAGTTACAGGAATAAGAATACCTGCTATATTTTCAAAAGCTGCATTATACTTACGAGCACTATCTCTTCTCTTTGCATTATACTCATTTAATAAGGGAAGTTTAGCTCGCAAAACTGCAGCTTGCAAACTATCTAATCTAGAATTTACCCCTACCACATCATGATGATAACGTTCGTACATTCCGTGGTTTACTATTCCTCTTAAAGTATGTGCTAATTTATCATCATTCGTAAAAATAGCACCCCCATCTCCGTATGCCCCTAAGTTTTTAGACGGAAAAAAAGAAGTCGCTGCCACATGACCTATAGCGCCTGCTTTTTGTTTCTCTCCATTTTTTGAAGTATACGTTGCTCCAATTGCTTGAGCGTTATCTTCGATAACAAATAGATTATGTTTTTCTGCAATTTCTAATATCACATCCATGTTTGCACATTGACCAAAAAGATGTACAGGAACTATTGCCTTCGTTTTTGAAGTAATTGCCCGTTCAATTGCAGCAGGGTCAATATTAAAAGTATCTGGCAACACATCTACCAAAACTGGTGTTAATTGTAATAATGCAATCACCTCAACGGTAGCTGCAAAAGTAAAGTCTGCCGTGATTACCTCATCTCCAGGTTGCAAACCAAGACCCATCATAGCTATTTGTAAAGCATCAGTTCCATTGGCACAAGGAATAACATGTTTAACGCCTAAATAATCTTCTAATTCTTTTTGAAAACTATGTACTTCAGGTCCATTTATAAAAGCTGAAGTTTCTAAAATTGTTGTAAATGAAGCATTTACCTGTTCTTTGATGGCTTCGTATTGACCGTTAAGATCAACCATTTGAATTTTTCGCATCTTATATCATTAGAAATGTAAAATTACAAAAAGTCAGTAAAGCACCCAATCTATTTATATAAAGAAGCGTAATTTAGCCGAAAACTATTTTTAAGTGCATTTTATTTACAATTGCTCCGTATATATTGTTAGCTTTTTTCTTAGGATTTTGGCGCTATTTAGCCCCAAGTTAAAATTATTTGTAAACGGACGAAAAGATATCTTTACCACCTTGGAAGATAAATTATCAAAAGAGGCACCCGTAATCTGGATTCATACAGCATCATTAGGAGAGTTTGAACAAGGACTTCCTGTAATTGAAGCCTTAAATAAAAACTATTCAAAACATCAAATACTAGTAACTTTCTTTTCTCCTTCGGGATTTGAAGTGAAAAAAAAATCAAGCTCAGCAGATGTCATTACTTATTTGCCATTAGACACTAGATATAATGCCAAACGTTTCATCGCAGCAGTAAATCCGGACCTTGCACTATTTGTGAAATACGAAATTTGGCCAAATTATTTAAGTGAGCTAGAAAAAAACAAAATTCCAACTTTATTAATCTCTGCTATTTTCAATAAACGTCAAATATTTTTCAAAATTTACGGCAGTTTCATGCGAAAGAGTCTGTCTGCTTTCTCCTATTTTTTTGTTCAAGATAAAAACTCACAAGAATTATTAAAATCAATTGGCTTCAACAATAGTACGATTAGTGGAGATACTCGATTTGACCGTGTATTAAAAATTCTAGATCAAGACAATGAGTTAGACTTCATGGGCAATTTTAAACAAGACAAGTCCTGTTTTGTTGCTGGTAGTTCTTGGCCAGAAGACGAAGCTATTATCGTAAACTACATCAACTCAAATAATTCTAGTTTAAAATTTGTTTTTGCTCCGCATACCATCAAAAAAGAAGCGATACAGAAACTAGCACATGCTATTCAAAAGAAAACGGTATTGTATTCTGAATTGTCTGATAAAAACCCTTCTGATTATGAAGTTCTAATTGTAGACACGATTGGAATACTTACCAAAATATATAGTTATGCTGATGTTGCTTATGTAGGTGGTGGTTTTGCAACAGGATTACACAATACTCTAGAACCTGCCGTTTTCGGAATTCCGGTATTGATTGGGCCTAAGTATAGCGGATTTAAAGAAGCTGAAGATTTAGTAGCAGAAAAAGGAGTCATTTCAATTACCAATCAAGAGCATTTTACCCTTGAATTGAATAAGCTACTTACCTCACAAAAGCACTACCAAGAAACAGGAAGAATTAACGCCAGTTATATCTCTAAAAGAAAAGGAGCTACAAACTTAATAATGGATTATATTGATACTATAATGTAATTGAGTCTCTAAAGTAGAGACATACCGTTCGTCGATTAATAGCAATAGCATACTGAAAATTAGATATTTATTCCCTACTTTTAATTAAAACAAGATCATTATGGAAGATGTTACCATTAGTACGAGAGTACTCAACGGATTCCTAACTCTTATGGTTGGTGTTTTAGTATTAATTCTTATAGGAGTAGTTGTTTGCTTAATTTTAACAGCGCTTGGAATCCTATAAAAAATACTACTACAAATATGAATTATACACCTACTTAAAACTATTGAAAAATTAACCAAAAGCCCTTTTTCTGGGCTTTTTTTTGTTTTGAATAAAATGTGTTTATCTTTAGATTACATAATCATATAATAGCACCTCAATAAAACTAACTTCATGCTAAAAAAAATACTAATTGGCCTTGGGCTGATCTTTGTAGTACTTCAGTTTTTTCGCCCAGAAAAGAATATTTCTAATGACATGACTCATGATATTTCTACAGCATATGAAATTCCTGAAGACGTAAATCACCTACTAAAAGTGTCTTGCAATGATTGCCATTCCAACAATACCGAATACCCATGGTATGCAAATGTTCAACCGGTAGCATGGTGGTTAAATGATCATGTAGCCGATGGAAAAAGACATTTAAACTTCTCAACATTTACCAAGCTACCTATAGCCGTCCAAAACCATAAATTAGAAGAAACTATAGAAATGGTAGAAGAAAAAGAAATGCCATTAGCCTCTTACACTAATTTTGGCTTACATTCCGAAGCTAACTTAACAGATGAGCAACGTGAAAAAATTATTCATTGGGCAAAAGTACAAATGGAGCAATTAAAAAATAATTATCCTGCAGATAGCTTAATCATGAAGCGTAAAAAGAAGTAGGAAGTCTAATTTTAAATTTAAAAATCCCACACCATAACAGTGTGGGATTTTAAATTAACTCTAATCAACTGTACGAATTTAATAAAACAATCCATACATAACAAAACAGGCTATAACTAATAAAATAGCTTGTACTCTAAAATTCTTGTACCAAACAATGCCTTTTAATTCTATGGTTTCGTCTATCCAAATTTGCTTTGTCCACGTATTTCCGGTAACCTTATCTGCTGGTGGCGGTGCAGTTGCTAAACTAACGATTATAGATACTACCAAACTAATAAGTAGCAATACAGGCGCTAATAGTAAAAAGTGAATATTTATTTTTACGCCTAAAACATACTTAAGCGTCATAATGACAGCAGCAACAGCTAAACCAGCCATTAACCCGCTAAATGCTCCTTTTGCATTAGCTCTTTTCCAGAATAGACCAATAAAAAATGTACCCACAATTGGTGGTGCTAAATAAGAAACTATTTCTTGATAATAAGCTATAAGCGAATCAAATCGCTGAATATATGGTGCCCAAATAACTGCAATTACCAAGGTAACAACAGCTGTAATTTGACCTACTTTAACCTTTTTTGAACTACTAGCTGTTTTATCAATTTTACTATAAAAATCCATAGTAAAAAGGGTTGATACAGAACTAAGTGTTGCACTCAAGGTTGAGGTAAGCGCAGATATCATTGCAGATAAAATAATGCCAATAAGACCTACAGGTAATAACTTAACAATTAATCTAGGATAAACTTGATCGGTATTAATTCCGTATTTCTCTTTTAAGTCTATACCGCTAATTAATTCGTGCGGTAAATTCTCTACTCCAAATAGGTTTATACCACGAGCAATTAATCCAGGAACAATAAATATGAATAATGTAAACAAGTATAAAAAGCCAACCAGAAGTACACCTTTTCTACCATGGTCTATAGATTTTGCAGATAATACACGTTGAACCATTACCTGGTTATTTGCCCAAAAATAAAATCCAAGAATAGGTATACCAACCCACATTCCCAGCCAAGGTACTGTAGGGTCGTCTAAAGGTCTGGTTAATTTTAACCAAACACCATCGTTAAATTTATCTATAAAAGATTCCCAGCCACCAATACTACTAATAGCATAGAACGATAAAATTGAAGAACCAATAATTAATACAGCGGCCTGTATCATATCTGCATTAATAGCAGAAGATAAACCACCAATAATGGTATAACTACCAGCAACGGCGGCCATTCCTATAATAATCCAGATAATTTCTACTTCCGGGAAAATCATTTTTATGATTAATGCACCCGTGTAGAGTGTTGCGGCTGCATCTAAAAAAACATTTCCTATAATGGTAATAAAAGAAAAATAGGTTCTAGACTTGCCGTCAAATCTGCGTTCTAAAAATTCTGGCATTGTAAAAATTCCAGATTTTATATAAAACGGAAGAAAGAACATTGCAAAAAAGACCATTATTAAAACAGATATCCAGTTGTAGTTAAACACTGCAATACCGCTAATAAAACCCTCGCCAGAATGCCCCATTAAGGTAGAGCTAGAAACGCTTGCGGCAAACAAAGATAGTCCAACCATTGGCCAGGTTAAATTTCTACCAGCCAAAAAGTAGGCGTCAGAATCTTTGCTCTTTCCATTTTTTAAAGCCCACCATATTATAAAAATGATATAGAGAACAAGAACTGTAAGATCTATATAACTTAAATTACTCATAAATTAATAGTTATAGGTTGTGTAAAGTAATACACTTTTTGCAGGAATAGTTATTTGTTCTGTTCCCGATGTAAAACTTAGATTATTTTGTACTGCTTTAGGAAAGTTATTACTGTCTACAGGTCTGTTATTTTCGCTGTAGCTGTACTTTTTAAAGCTTTTATTTTTAAGATTTTCAGTTTCTAAATAGAATGTAGCTTCTTTATCACTGTTATTTACAACTGAAAATGTAACATCATTACTAGCAGACCAACCAGCTACCATACGTACTTTGTTTATGTCTAATCCGGTAGTTTTTACAATTTTCATATCGTTTGTAAAATACCTTGTTAAAATAGACCACGTATAAAACCAAGGTCTTATGTCTTCCTCTTTGACATCGCCAGTTAGTTCTTTGCCAAGAATATTCCACATTCCCCATTTCTTAAGCTGATTTTTTTCTCCTGTATCGCCATTAGTGTGCATAGCATCATCTAATCCCCAAGCGATTACCGCATCAAAACCACTATTCATAGATTGCACTAAAACATCTGCCATATCTACACCATAGTCATAATCATAAATTGATAATTGACTATCTGGACTTGCAAACGGATCTGCTTCGTACCTTTTTATATTGCTCTCTACGTATTTTTCAAACCCTATTTCTCCTAAAATAAAGGGCTTTCTAGCAACGCTATCAGCAAAAGAAATCATTGCGGTGTAGTGTTTTTCAAAATCACCAGAACGTACAAATTCTTTAGTAGGATAATCGTGAACATCGTAGGCAGCTAAAACATCGTTTAATTGTAAAACCGATTCTTTTGCCCATTCTGCACCTGTATACTTAGATTTTTCGTTGTTAAATGGCGTAGCATCTGGACCTATTACGTGTACTGGTGTTTTTAGTTTTTTAGATACAAAAGCACTATCTAACTTTTTAACACCTAGTTTCCACTCGTTCCAATTACCATCTATAGAAGACCAATAACCATTAGGTTCGTTTACTAAATTGTAATATTTAATACAGGTATACCCTTTTGTATTTACTAGGTAATCTACATGTTGTGCAATACTATTTAACCATTTTGGATCTGTAGCACCCGTAAACGTATTTTGCATTTTTAGGTGTGTATCATGCACTTTATAGGGCTGCCCCCATTCACCCAAAATAACTTTTATATTATTTTTTTCACAGTAATCTAGCAGCTTGTATAAAGCGTGCATTTCCTGGTTTTCAAAATTTAAAATAGGGGAACCATCTTTATCAATGCCTTCTAAATACCTCCAATTTGCCTGATCTAAAACTCGCACAATTTTAGGTTTCATATAGTCTAACCTTTTAAAAACGGTTTCCCATTTTTTATCAGTCATTAATAAACCCCATTCTGCATCATCTGCATCTGCGTGCGGGTACGCAGACCACTCTATGCCATTGCCAATAAACTCGCTAGAGATAATTTTATCGGCTTCAATTTTAACTAACTCAGTCTTTTTTACCGTTTGGCAAGATGCTAACGGTAAAAAGATAAGGAGTATTATGTAGTTAAATAGTTGCTTTTTAAGCATTCTTTAATTCATTTAATAATTCATCAATACGACAAGTTGCCAAGCCAACATACCTGTCTGCAGCACCATAATATACATATAAAGTATCATCAATAATCATATTTCCTGTTGGAAAAACACAGCCTTTATAAAAGCCATCAATTTCATAATCGTGTTCTGGTTCCATAATCCAATTAGTTAGCCTAGACTTTACAATTGTAGGATTTTCTAAATCTAAAAGTGCTGCCCCAACACGGTAATATCCTAATCCGCCATTCTCTACACCATGGTAAATAATTAACCAACCATCTTTAGTTTTTAAAGGCGGCGTGCTGCCACCAATTTTCTCTTCCCAAGTGCCATTTATTCCTGCTAGCAGTAATGTGCTTGGTTCTTCCCAAACCATTAAATCATCAGAATAGCGAAGCCAAATAGCAGGCTTATCACAACCATATTCTTCGCCTACCCATTCTTTTGGTCTGTGTAGCATTGCAAATTTCCCGTTTATTTTTTCAGGAAAAAGTATAACATCTCTATCGTCTAAATTACTTTGTGTAATTCTTCCTAAACGCCTGTAGTTTTTAAAATCTTTAGTTAAAAGCAAACCAGAGTTTGCAATGTTATTTTTTAAAACTAAAGGTGCATCTACATCACATTCTGGTACTAAAATTTCATCGTGATCAAAATTCCAATATTGTCCTGGAGGATGGGGCCTGTACGCATAAGTAATATAAAATTCTGATCCAAATTTTACAATTCTAGGATCTTCTACTGCGCCCATATCTGGACCATCGATACTTGGACTAAAAGCAGGTTTATCTGAAGTACGTGTAAAGTTAACTCCATCTGTACTAGTTGCTAAGCCAAAGCGTATTTGGTGCTCTTTATCATTACCTGCTGCTCTGTAAAGCATATAAAAGGTACCTTCTTCATACCAAACTCCAGGATTACAAACTACTAAGCTTTCCCAGTCGTTTTCTGGATTTGGACTTAAAACTGGGTTGTTTTGGTGTTTTTTAAGGCGTAATAACCCTGTTTTGTTTTCTTCTACAGTATTCATTCTAATTTATATTTCCTTATTCTTAATTTATATTTTCAATCCTATCTTGAACTTATTCCATATTTGTGAATAGAATAAAAGACTCCCCTTCTAATGTCATTTTTACACCTTCAGCAAAGTTTAAATTCATATTATTTTCTGATGGAACAGCAAATCCATCAGCATCTACAGTACCTGTAAAAGAACCATCTGCTTTAGACTTGTAACTGTATTTATTTGCTGTAATAGCACCTAGGAAGTCCGACTTTAATTCTAGCTCATATGTAGTGTAGTGCGAGTTTACAATTGCTATTGTTTGTTTGCCATTGTAAGTACCTACTACAGCACGTAATCCTTTTTTGTTTGGTAGGTTTACCTTATAAATATCACTACCAGCAGGGAAAAAGCGTGTTAATAAAGATACAGGGTAGAAATATGGTCTTATAGCTTCGTCCGCAGCATTACCCGTATGTTCTTCT
This sequence comes from Cellulophaga algicola DSM 14237, assembly GCF_000186265.1. Classification (NCBI taxonomy): domain Bacteria; kingdom Pseudomonadati; phylum Bacteroidota; class Flavobacteriia; order Flavobacteriales; family Flavobacteriaceae; genus Paracellulophaga; species Paracellulophaga algicola. The sequence continues at coordinate 2,296,366 of NC_014934.1, read as the reverse complement.
CCTAAGATGTTCCAGAACCCCCAACGTTTTAATTTATCAGACTGGTAATCTCCGTTATCAGGGCTATTATACATAGCATCATCCATATTCCAAACTAAAGAGCCAGAGTACCCTTCTCTCATTGCTTGTATTAAAGCATCTGCCATATCTATACCGTAAAATGCTTTGTAAATCATCATATTAGAATCTTCACCAGCATACGGGTCATTCGCAATTGCTTCTTCGTTTTCCTGTTTTAATTGCGCATCTACTTCTGTGTATTTAAAACCTATTTCACCTAAAACAATACGCTTGTCTGCAGGAGTTTCTTTTTTATAAGCTCTAAGCATTTGAGCAAATTCTCCACTACGAATTAATTGCTGCTGTGGGTATACGTGAATGTCATACAAACCAACATTATCTCCTAAATCTGCTTCCGTTTTTGTAAACCAATCTGTCTGACTAGCAGTGTTAAAAACTGCAATATCTGGCCCCATAACTTTTAGATCTGCCAAGCTGTATTTTTTTATTTCTTCTAAATACGCTAGTTGTACATTTTTCCAAATATTGTAATCCCCTTTTGTACTAGACCAGTCGCCATTTGGCTCATTAATAATATTTATAGTCTTAATATTTGTATACCCTTTTTCATTTACTAAATGATTTAAGAATTTCACAGAGTTTTGAATCCAACCCATGTCTATAGTGCTAATATCATCAGTAGAACTATGCCCCCATTCACCAAACGTAATTTCTATATTTCGGTCTTTTGCGTAGTCTAACATTTTAAAAAGTGAAACCGTTTTTGTTGTCTCGTCATAGGTGCCATTATTGTCATAAGACCACGCAGGATTTGTTACTATTCTTAAAAACGGAGGGCGCATAAAATCTATACGATTAAATAAAGTGTTCCAATCCGCATCGCTAAGTGTTTCTGTTCCTAGCCAAGTTGGTGTCATTTCATAACCTCCCCATTGCGCACCGTTACCCACAAAGTCTGTAGAAACCAATTCTTCTGTAATTACTACTTCTCTATTTTTTTCTAGAGAAGTAAATGCTGGTTCTTCATCGTCACAACTTGCGGCAATAAGTAACATTGGTAATACAGCGGCGAATATATTTTTTACTGTCATTTTTTTGTTTTTTTTAATTCGATAAAAGAACTATTGTTTGTCTAAATTAATCTCGTATTGATACGTCCAACACATGTAATTATCATAGTTTCCGTAGCTCCAATTAGGCTCTAGCTCTCTGTAAGCAAGTGTAAACTGAAGTGTAATTCCCGTGTCGGTAGCCAACATTTTAGCTTCTGAGGTAAGATCGTCTTTAGAAGTGCCTATGTACATTGTATTTGTAGCTAAATCTATCTCAAAGTAAGATTCGCCAGCAGGTAACAAATGTCTAAGTTTAGCATTTAAGTCTACATCCGCATCTGCGTGGTTGTAATCTCCGTAAACGCCATCCGCGCCAGCGTTATTTGTTATTTTTCCGTTAGGTCTGTCACCATTATAGCCTTCGCTTACAACAACAATTTCGTTATCAAATTCTAAATTAGCACTTGTAAAATCATCGCTAATATTTTTGCTGTAATCACTACCGTACTCTTGGTTTACATAGATTAGAGATGATGGATTAGAATAGGTGCCATCTAAGTCAGATTTTACTAGAATTTTTACGGTCCAGCTTGCACTTTCTCCAGTTTCTGAAGTAACATTTATAGTAGTCGTATTTGCTGTTGAAAAATCTAAAGTGCTACCAACACTAGTATCAGCTGTTGCAGCGTAAGACAAGTCTAAGCCAGTAAGTTCTATGGCTGCTAAATTTGCGCCATTATCCAAAATAGTAACTGTAATTTCTTTAGTGTCGCCATCTATTTGCGTATCACCATCTTGGTCTTTGACTGTTAGGCCAGTAATACTATTACCTGTTTGTAACACACGTTCTTTAGTCAATGTATACCAAGTTGAATTGGACATATGTGCTAATTCTTCATAACTCCAATCGGTATCTGTCCAACTAAAGTTATCTACTAAATAAGGAACTTCTGTTTTTAGCGTAACCTCATTAGTTTCCGTAAGCAATTCTAAATCTAGCTCGTATTCAACTTTATTAGCATCAGTAATTATAACTTTATTACGTTCAAAATCTCGTAACCAAGTACCATTACCTGTTGGTATTTTTCGGAATCTAGAATTAAAATCCCATCCTTTAGCAGCATCTGTATAGCTGCCAAAAAGGCCATCACTACCTGCATTGTGCTCGTAGTTACCAAAAGGGTTTCCTTTGGCATCTGCGCCTTCTACGGTAAAAATAATTTCGTTGTCTAACTCAGGGTTTAATTCTGGTAAATAATCTGTAATCTGAACATATTTTTCCCATCCCCAGCTTTCCCAGGTAAACATATCGCAATACATACTAACATTACCAATGTACCAAGTACCTTCTAAGTCAGATTTAAAAGGTAATAAAGAAACCTCCCAGCTTAAGCTTTCTCCTGCGCCAGATGCAACAGCAATTGTAGCTGTACCGCTGCTTAAATCTAAGGTTGTGCCTTTCTCATTTGCAGAGCTAGCTCCATATGAAAACGCGATGTTTTTAATTTCCACATTTGCTAAGTCAGCTATGTTCTCAACTTTGGCATAGATTTTAATTTTTGCATCGTCAAAATTACGTTCTATAATTGCTGTTCCTATTTGGCCTTCGACTAAAATAGAAACCACATTACGATCTTTTTGCCAATCTGTGCCCTCTACATCTTCAAGAGGGTTTTCTGTACAAGCAACAAAAAACAATGCCAGTACTATAAAGTATATGTTATATAATTTTTTCATTATGCTTTAGTTTAGTTGATGTTTGGATTTAAATCTATCTCACGTTGCGGAATAGGGTAAAAAGCTACTGCATCTGGAGATAAGCCAGCTGCTTTTGTAACATTACTTTGTACCGTATTTGTACGTCTAAGATCCCATAGGCGGTCTCCTTCGTAAGCAAGTTCTCTTTGGCGTTCTGCTACAATTAGTTTTCTAAAATCGGCTTTAGACAAACCACCAATACTAGCTAATTCTGTAGCATTGGCTCTATTTCTAATTTGGTTGTATTGTGCTAAGCCATCTGCATTGGCAGTAGCCTCTGCATATACCAGTTGTATGTCTGAGTAGCGAATTAAATACGGTCTTGTGCTTGTTTTGTCACCCTCGAACTTAGGATCTATATATTTTCTAGTGAAAGGATAAATTACCGTGCCATCTGCAACAGAGCCAATAGCGGCACCACTTTGATCATATACTTCAGAAACAAACAAATCGGTTTTACGTTTGTCTGCAGCTTCATAAGACGCAAATAATTTATCTGAAGTTTGAAAAACGCTCCACCCATCGTGTGTTGGAGAAAAAGTATCATCTGTATTTTTTAGATATACTGTAGCGCCATCTATATAAGGAATAAAGTATTTTGATAATTTAGAATAATCTCCCTCTTGTGTGCCAGACCTATCTAATGATAAAATAAAAATATGTTCTGGACCGTTAGGAGTATCTACATTGTAAATGTTTTGAAGATCCATATCGTGACTATATTCACCTTGATTATTTAAAACCATACCAGCATACTCTGCAGATTTAGTATATAAATTATCTACACTTTCTGTAATGGTATTATACTTAGGAACCCCACTTTCTTTTGCAGAAGCAGCAAATAAATACACTTTAGAAAGTAATGCCTGTGCAGCTACTTTATCTGCGCGACCTGCAACTCTGTTTACCTCTAAATTGTCTATTGCTCTAGTTAAATCTTCAATTAAAAAAGCATAAACCTCTTGCATATCTGCAGGTAATGTAGCTGTTGTTTCATCTAACTTATCAATTAAAGATTTTTGTAATGGTGCTAAACCAAATGCTTTTACGGCATTAAAATGGTTATAAGCTCTTAAGAATAAGGCCTCACCTAAAATGCGTTTTTCGTCTTCTGGGTTAAACCCTTTGCCTTCTATATTTTCTATAACAGCATTGGCACGATTTACAGCAATATAAATAGATCTGTAATATTGTGTTAATAATTGGTTTTGAGCAGTAACCTCCCAGTTTACAAATGCTTGCGCATCTGCACCTTCGTCTGCCTTTACATTACAGTTGTCTGATGCTAATTCTGTAAAGTAATATGTTACAGGAGCATAACTAACAAGTGTAAGTGCGTCATAAGCATATAAAATAGATGCTTCTGCGTCTTCTATAGTTTTATAGAAATTTTCATCGGAATAAAAACCGGTAGGTTCTACATCTAAGCTTTCGCAAGAAGTAACACCCGCAACAAGAGCGAGCGCTACTATTAATTTTTTAAAGTGCTTCATTTTCAATTCGTTTATTATTGTAAATGTTTTCATTTTAACTGAATTTAAAAGGTTAGTTCTACGCCTAAGGTCCAGTTTCTTAACTTAGGATAACCTCCCCAATAAATACCGTCTCCGCCTAATTCAGGATCATAACCCTTAAAATCTGTTATGGTGAATAGGTTTGTTCCGTTCATAAAAATTCTACCTTTTTTAAGCCATGCCGTTTTTAGGTCTTTTACAGTATAGCCTACAGAAAGGTTTTGTAAGCGTAAAAAACTTCCTTTCTCTATAAACCAATCTGACATATAAACAGTACGGCCATCTCTTAAACTTGGGTAATTGTTTGTTGTGTTATCTTGCGTCCAACGTAAGGGTGTATTGCTTGGCTCGCTAAATGCTTTCGTATTAAAAATATCTTGACCAATACTACTGTTAAAGAAAAGCGAGAAGTCAAAATTCTTATAGCGCGCATTAAGATTAAAACTTGCTATAAAATCTGGATTAGGGTTACCAATTATAGCACGGTCATTCTCATCAATAACTCCATCCTCATTTAAATCTCTATATTTAAATTCTCCCGGTTGTGCCAAATCACCCGTTAGTCCCGCAGCCAAACCTTCGGCCTCAGACTGTATAATACCAGCTACCTTATAACCATAAAAAACATTTATAGGTTGCCCAATAGCTAAGATGTTTGGTATAGCACGAAAAGCTTCAACTTGATTTCCAGAAAATTCATATTTAACCCCAGTTAAAGCATCGGTATTTAAACCAGATGATACAGCGTCTCCTAGGCTAACTACTTTGTTTTTGTTTCTAGAGAAAATGAACATTCCGTTTAGCCCCCAATCTTCTTTATTAACCATAGTACCATCTAAAGTTACTTCTACCCCTTGGTTTTCTATTTCACCATCATTAACCCAAATTTTATCATAAGAAGAAGAAGGAGAAAGTAAACGCTCGCGTAATAAATCTGAGGTTGATTTTTTATAGTAATCTGCTGTGATTTTTACTCTATTATTTAAAAAGGCAATATCAGCTCCTATATTAAATTGTGCTGTAGTCTCCCATTTTAAGTCTGGATTAGGAATACCACCCCAGGTTTTCTTACCACTTTGACTATCTTGACCCACTACGTAACCAGGGCCAATCGTTGTTTGCCAACGACCGTTTACATAGTATTGATCTTGTCCGTACCTACTATTAATTAAATAAGGAGAAATACCTTGATTACCAGAAATACCGTAGCTAGCGCGAAGTTTAAACTCATCAAAAACATTTAAATTTTCAATAAAGCTCTCCTTATGCAACTTCCAACCTAACGCACCAGAAGGAAACATCGCCCACTGATTGTTCGCTCCAAATTTTGAAGAACCATCGGTACGCACGGTAAATGTTGCTAAATATTTATCATCATAAGAATAATTTAAACGACCAAGACCAGAGTACATCACGGTTTCAGATAAGCTGTTCGCTACAGATTGCTTTTCAGGATTACCTGCAGCAAGATTACCATTCCCTAAAGATTCATTTAAAAAATCATAGGCTCTCAAATCAGAAGTTCTAGCCTCATATCCTTGGTATGAGAAACCTGCCATTGCAGTAAAGCTATGTTTCTCTTTAAACATATCGTTAAACGTTAAGAACGTTTCCGCAACGGTTTCACTACTTTCCCAATTATTAACACCTCCAGAACCGTTATTAAAAGTACCATCCTCTGTATATCTTTTAGGATTATAATAATCTGTAATAGAACGACCAAATTTATGGTTTACTTGGGTTTTTAATTTTAAAGTTGGAATAAATTGAATCTCTACAAAAGCAGAACCAATAAAATCTAAAAACTTATTTTTATTCGTTCTATTTTCAGTTAATGCAGTAGGGTGTGAATAATCTTGTGACCCGGCTAAAAAATAATCATTAGAAGGATTTCCTTCCAAATAAACTGGAAAAATAGGATTACGCCAATATGCCAGTCCTCCATTATTATTTCTATTTCCTTTAGAGTAAATAACATTTCCTCCAATGGTAACTTTATCATCATAAATTTTATGAGTAACATTAAGGTTAATGTTCAATTTCTCATAATCATCCTCTATGTAAACCCCTTCATTCGTGTAATAGGTTGTACTTAAACTAAATTGGGTTCTATCTGTCTGACTCCGTATAGCTAGATTGGTATTATTAGATACTGGATCACGAAAAACGACATCATCCCAACGTGTATTGTAAGACCAATCCCCATTTTTAAGCTCCCCTACAGAAGGGTAATACACCCCATTTGCATCTCTAGAACCAATATAAACTGGTGTAAAACCACCATTAGTTCTGCTCTCGTTACTTAGCTCAGCCATTAAAACTGGATCCCTCCATAAATTCAAATCGGACGTAAACCTGGTAAATGTATTTTGTTGGGAAACGGTTACTTCGGTACTGTGTTTTGCTCCTTTTTTTGTAGTTATTATAATGACACCATTAGCTCCTCTAGAACCATAAATAGCGGCAGCAGATGCATCTTTTAACACTTCCATTGAGGCAATATCTTGAGGAGATATTTGCTTTAAATCTCCGGCATACCCAATAGGAAAACCATCCACTACAACAAGAGGATCATTACCACCGCGTAAAGAACTACCCCCTCTAATTCTAATAACTGCGCCCGCCCCTGGAGTATCTGAAGCTGCGATAACTTGCACACCAGCCACTTGACCTTGCAATAAGCCATCTATAGAATTTGATGGTTTTGATGGGATGTTAGCCATTTCAACAGAAGTTACAGATCCCGTTAAATCGCTCTTCTTAACAGAACCATATCCTACAACAACAACTTCAGAAAGCTGCTCAAGATCTTCTTCAAGAATAACCGTTATTGCAGCACTACTGTTTACAGAAATAGTCTGTGTTACAAAACCTATATAAGAAACTACGAGTTCAGTATTAAGATTGTTCATTTCAATAGAAAAATTCCCATCAAAATCTGTTGTTACTCCATTTGTAGCAGAACCATTTTCCATAATGGTTACACCAAGCAAAGGAATTCCGTCGTTAGATTTTACTGTTCCGGTTACCTTAATTTGTGCAACCCCAGAGAAGCCAAAAATTAAGAAAACAATAAAAATTATGCTTTTTTGAAATTCATATTTCATTAGTTCATAAGTTTAATTAGTTAGTAATTAAGTTGTTTACAAAAGAATAACATATCCTTAACCTTAATTTTGTAAATCATGTTGATTAATGATACTTATATGAAAAACCTGTCTTAAATAAACAAAATGACACTATTAAATGAAAAAATATAAGATGTTTTACAGTTATTTTTATTTAATTTGATAATTATTAAGACTATAAATTTATAATTTAATATATTTTATATCTTATTTTGAGAAAACACCCTATGATACTTTTATGAACAAAGAAGCGCGTATTTTAAGAGAATTAGTACCTATATCTGAAGATGATTTCTTTATTGTATTAAATCATCATTCTGCTAAATTTGATTTTCCGATTCATTTTCACCCAGAACTAGAACTTAACTTGGTCCTAAACTCTACAGGCAAAAGAATTATAGGAGACTCCATACAAGAATACACTGATTGTGATTTGGTGTTGGTTGGCTCTAATACACCACATGCTTGGACCGGAGAAGACGAAAACACAAAAGCCCATGTGGTTACCGTTCAATTTCATCAGAAATTCTTATCAGAACTAGCACTAAACAGAAAACTCATGCTACCTATCAGACTCCTTTTAGAGAAATCTAAAAGAGGAATTTTATTTTCAAAAGAAACGCTATCAGTTTTAAAGCCAAAAATATTACGTTTATCCGAATCACAAGATTTTGATTCCTTACTAAATTTTCTATCTATCTTATATGACTTATCTATTGCTCGCAATACTAAAACACTAGCAAGTCACTCATACGTGGACCACTATACCATTCACAAAAGTCGCAGAATAGAAAAAGTGAATACTTATATTAAAGAAAACTTACATCAAAAAATACTTCTAAAAGATGTAGCAAGCTTAATAAATATGTCAGAATCTGCTTTTAGCCATTTCTTCAAAAGAAGCACTAATTCCTCATTTTCCGATTACGTTAGTGACCTACGACTAGGGCATGCCGCTAGACTTCTAATAGAAACAGAACGCTCTATTAATGAAATTTGCTATGACAGTGGCTTTAACAACATTTCAAACTTCAACAGAACCTTTAAACGAAAAATGGGATATACTCCAAGTTATTTTAGAGATCAACAAAAACTGATTACAAAACACTAAAATACTATTAGGATTCAGCACAAATTACAAAGTATTAGTTTTTGAATACTTATACATTTGAATTTATCTACTTCACATAACAACACAAACAATCCGACATGAATCCGAAACGATACCTTCAAAAAACAATTGTTTACTTAAGCATACTCTTTGCTACCCCCATCTGTTATGGCAATAGCAATACAACCATTCTAAAGCGAACAATCTTTACCTATAATGATAGTACTAAGCAAGTGGAAAAAATTGACCCTAATTTCCATATTTACATATGTTTTGGCCAATCTAACATGGAAGGTTCTGCGGCTATAGAGCCTCAAGACACCATTACCAATACTCGTTTTCAAATGCTCCAGTCGTTAGATTGCGAAAATTTAAATCGAAAAAAAGGAAATTGGTACGCCGCCACTGCACCACTTACTCAATGTTATACCGGCTTATCACCTGCAGATTATTTTGGAAAAAATATGATACAAAATCTTCCCGACAGCATCACAATTGCTGTTATCAATGTTGCCGTAGGTGGCTCTGACATAAGATTATTTAATAAAAAGAAATATCAAAAATTTACAGATACATACCCTGAGGATTGGTTTAAAAATAAAATTAAAGATTATGGAGGAAATCCTTACCAACACCTAATAGATTTAGCTAAAAAAGGTCAAAAAAAAGGGATAATTAAAGGTATTTTATTACACCAAGGCGAAACAAATAATGGTGATACCAAATGGCCTAAATACGTAAAAAAGATATACCGAAACATGCTTAAAGATTTATCTTTAAAAGCAAACCAAGTTCCCTTATTAGCTGGTGAAGTTGTACATAAGGAACAAAATGGTTTATTAAGCGAAATGAATACCATCATACAGACCTTGCCAAAAAGTATTCCTACGGCCCACGTCATTTCTTCTAAAGGATGCAGCGCAAAATCAGATAGAACCCATTTTGATTCTGAAGGCGTTAGAGAACTTGGAAAACGCTATGCATTAAAAATGCTCTCCCTTAACTATAATAAAGTACTAATTCAGAATTAAGAACAATCTATTTTGAGAATTTTAAGAACATAAAACTCTAAGTGCTATCTAATTTCATTACAAAAGTCTTTTAGCATCTTAAAATGCTCTTCCATGGCACGTACCGCAAGCTGAGAATTGCTATCTTTTATTGCATTAAAAATTACTTCATGTTGATTCACTTCTCGCATAAAGCCATCTTCATCACAAACCCTTATTTTTTCAAAAACAGAAATAATCTTAGGGGTAATTTGCAACATCAAAGCATTAAGTGTACTATTACCGCAGGCTTTCGCAATGGCTAAATGAAAAAGCAAATCTTCCTCTAAAGCATCCTCTCTTTTTATCATCTTAACCTTATACAAATTTAAAGCTGCCTCAATATTTTCTAAATCATCTTCCGTTCTTCTTTGAGCTGCCAAAAAACTAGTTTGGGCTTCTAACATTAATCTTGTTTCTACTAAGGATTTAAAATCTTGTTGTTTTAACTCAACAACACCTTCCATGATTCCCTTTAAAGCTACCTGTCCAATATTTGCAATAAAAGTTCCTGTTTTAGGAATGGATTTTAACAGCTCATAACGTTCTAGTTTAGCAATAGCCTCTCTAACGTTTCTTCGGCTTACATTAAACTTTTCAGACAATTCTCTTTCTGAAGGTAACTTATCACCAGGCTCTAAATTCTTGTAAAGAATAAACTCTTTAATCTTAGAGATAATTGCATTCTGATCATCAATACTATCATTTACTCTTATTCTATTCAACTTCATCTGGAAATGCTTAAATAATTGAAACCTAATTATAAAACCCAACAATAATTACCCCTACTCTTTAAACTGAAAAAATTTACTGATCTAAAGTTTAGACCAGTAAATTCTTAAAATTAACTCAAAAAAACTAACATAGTCAACTCAAACTATATTTAGTTATATTTTAATACCCTACATTTTGTGTTAAATTTGGGTTTATCTGTATTTCCGAAAGAGGTATTGGAAGCAAGTAATCACGACTTGGATTGAATGACTTTGGACCTGGTCCTACTCCAGATTCCGTAGACACTTCTGATTCCAAACCATTAGGACCAAATGCTGTTGCCCCCAATTTTCTTCTAACAATATCATACCATCTTTTCATTTCAAATGCAAATTCTAATCTTCTTTCATCTAAAATTCTAGTTCTAAAAGCATCTTGTGATAGCCCCGAAAGATCTGCAGGAACTGTACTTTCTGCAAATACAGCTCCATCATTAATCCCCCCTGTAATAATTCCACCAGCTCTAGACCTAGCCATAACCCTATTTACCCAAAGCTCTGCATCAGCAGTGAACCCTAGTTCATTTGCTGCTTCTGCTCCTATCATTAATACATCAGCATACCTCATCATATAGTAATTAGATTTTGACGCTCTATGATTGAGATCTGTAGAGGTTCCATTCCCCATACGTGTATATTTTGCTACATGCGGACGATTCACAGCTGATCCATCACCGATAGTAAAGGTTTCATAAGTTCTTACAACACCTCCGATAATTGCTTTATCATCAAAACTTACTGCTCTCCTGTAATCATTAGAATCCCATGTAGTATATACTGCTAAAGCTGGCACTTCTCCTGACCAACCTCCATCAACAGAGTCTCCGCTAGCCGCAATATATTGTTTATCAGTTCTAATACCTGTAAAAGCTGCTTGATAATCTTTGCCTTGATCTCCATCAGCTGTACCTGTAAAATGTAATGAAAAAATTGGCTCTATAGAAATATCACTTTTGTCACTATTAAATAAACTTTGAAAATCTGGTTCTAAACCTAAATTATATATACTCTCATTATTTATTATTTCTTTGGCCTCTGCATAAGCTAATGAAAAATCACCTAATGTTAAATACACATCTGCCAAAAAAGCACTGGCTGCTGATTTTGCTGGTATAGCTCTTGAAACTTGTGTATTTGGTAACCACTCCTTTGCAAACTCTAAATCGGCAATGATATTTACATATACTTCCGCTGCTGTAGTCCTCGGAGCCAGAGCAGCATCTGACAATAATGTATCATCATCTAAATATGGAATATCCCCAAATTGTCTAACTAAATGGAAGTATGCAAACGCTCTTGCAAAACGTGCTCTTGCTATAACTTCATTTAGAACAGCTTCATCTTCACCTTCTAACAATTTACCTGCTTTAATCGCCTCATTAGACGCACCAATAATTTGATACACTTTAGGCCAATAAGAATTACTACCTCCTCCTATTAATGCATTACTAGCTTGCACAGTGAAGTTGTCATTTTCAATTCTATCTTGATCACCTGTTCTACCTATAGCTATCATATCACTACGAAACATTAGCACCTGAGCCATTTCTCTTGACATAAAATTTCTATGAACCATGTGTGCATATGCACCACTGGTAAATCCTTCTACTTGCTCTAAACTCAAAGAGCTAAAATAGCTTTCCGGACTAAATTCAGTAATAGGCGATTCTTCTAAATCTGAACATCCCACCATTGATAATCCTAGCAATAAGAATAAATATTTATATGTTTTCATTATATATTATTTTTTAAATTATCGATTAAAATTTTAAATTAAGACTAAAATTCACAGACTTAACAGTTGGGTAGTTCCCAAAGTCATGTCCTTGAACTACGTTCCCCGATCCTGTACTTCCACCTCCACCACCGAAGTAGCTAACTTCAGGATCTAAACCAGAGTACTTTGTAAATGTCAATAAATTCTGACCACTTAGTGTTAACCTAAGATTGTCTAATCCTAACTTTTCAACTACATCTGAAGGAAAATTATATCCTAATGCTATATTTTTTAATCTTACATAACTACCATCCTCTACAAAACGTGAAGAAATTTCTCTATCTCTAATTTTTGCAGAAGGTATATTTGTTTCTGTATTTGTTGGTGTCCATGCATTTTGAATATCTGTAAGAGCATTTGAATCACCGTTATACAATTGTACATTGGTAAGGTTTAAAATTTCGCCCCCTACAGCACCTTGAAAAAAGATATTTAAATCTAAATTCTTATAACTAAAATTATTAGTAACCCCAAAAGTAAAATCTTGATTAGGATCACCTATTGTTTTTAAATCATCTGCATTAATTACGCCGTCAGAATTAACATCAACAAACAAAGGATCTCCTGCCTGGTTATACGATTCTTTAAGAGCAGTACCTTCTGGCACACTCCCACCTTGATAAACTCCTTGGTAATCATGACCCCAGAATAATCCAATCGCTTCACCTTCTCTAAGAATATATGTATCTTTTCCTGAAGAAAAATAACTTGGTGCCGCCCCATCGATGATATCTCCATTATTCAACTTAACTGCCTTATTTCTATTTGCAGCCCAATTGAAATCTGTCGTCCAACTAAAATTATCCGTGTAAATATTTTTTGTACTTAAAGAAATTTCAAAACCTTTATTATTAATTTCTCCAACGTTAGAATAAACTTCTAAATCTACAGCGCCACTATATGCCGGTAAAACCGCTGTTTCTAATAAAAGATCTTTTGTATCGATATTATAATAATCAAGTGAAAGTGAAATTCTATTACTAAACAAACCTAAATCTAAACCTAAATTAGTTTGATACGATGATTCCCATTTTAAATCAGGATTAGCCTCCTGAGCAACTGAAACTGACGGATCTGTATTTACGTCTGTTGAAGGTGTTATAGATAGTTGTGACAAAGATTGGTATGGCGAAATTGCCTGATTACCTGTTACCCCATAACTAGCTCTTAATTTTAAGTTAGAAACCGTTTTACTACCCTTTAAAAACTCTTCATTAGATATTTTCCAACCCAATGCCCCAGATGGGAAAATTGCATATTTCTCATTTTCTGCAAAGTTAGAAGCTCCGTCACGTCTCACTGTTGCAGTTAATAAATATTTATCATCAAAATCGTAGTTTAATCTCCCGAATTGCGATTGAATTTCCCATTCAGAAAAATACGATTCAACTCTACGAGTTTGAAGTTGACCTGCCGCTAAATTATAGAAAAGAAAATCATCAGAAAGAAGCTCCTGAGTAAGTGCACCAAAATAAACTGTATTTTGCTTTTGATAAGAATAACCTGCTAATAAAGTTAAATTACCTTTTCCTATTTCAGCATTGTATGTTAAGTAGTTCTCACTTAAAAGATTTGTAGTTCTTTTATTATCCAAGCTTGCATATCCAATTGAGAGTTTAAAAGTTTGCGGCTTAAATTGCCCTACAGTCTCATTAAGCGTACTATAACCAAATGTAGTTTTAAAGCTAAGGTTCTTTAAAATATCATAATTTGCATACAAATTAGTTCTGAAGTTATCTGATTTAGTTTCATTTATTAATTCATTAGCAACAGCCCATGGATTTTCAATACCGTCACCCACAGAATTCTGAGTAAAAGTACCATCTGTATTGTAGATGCCTCTATCTGGAGTAAATCTAAATGCTAATGAAATAACATCATCTCCTCCTCCATTTGCGGTATCACCTGTTGACTGCGTAAGCACTCCATTTTTAGTTCCTCTACTACCATAAATATTCATACCTAATTTTAACTTTTCAGTTACTTGTGCGTCTACATTAGATAGGAACGTTAATTTTTCAAAATCAGAATTAACTATAATTCCATCTTGTTTAAAATAATTTGCAGAAGCATAAAAATTTATATTTTCACTACCACCCGAAAAAGAAAACTGATGATTAGCAGTACTTCCTGTTTGATAAATTTCATCCTGCCAATCCGTATTTGCTGTTCCTTGTTCATATGTACGGAAAGATTGCTGATACGCTGCAAACTCGTCTGCATTCAATAAATCTAATCTATTTGCAGTACTTTGAGAAGAGTAACTCGTATTTACCTCTACGGACAACCTACCATTCTTGCCTTTTTTTGTAGTTACCAAAACAACTCCTCCAGAACCTCTAGAACCATAAATAGCTGTTGCTGAAGCATCTTTTAACACCTCCATAGACTCAATGTCATTAGCCTGTGGCATTGTTGCGCCCACAAAACCATCTACAACAATGAGAGGGCCACTGTTTGCTCCAATAGAAGTATTACCTCTCACCTTTATTGATATAGGAGCTCCAGGCTCACCACCATTATTAGATTGCACTACTACACCGGCAGCACGCCCTTGTAATGCCTGTTCTGCATTTGCTAAAGGAAATGCATTTAGGTCTTCAGACTTTACTGAAGAAACTGCTCCAGTAATGTCACTTTTTTTCTGAGAGCCATATCCTACAACGACCACTTCTTCAAGTTGACTAGCATCTTCTGCCATAACAACAGAGATCGTTTGTTGATCTGTAATCGAAATCGATTGCGTAACGTAGCCTATGTAAGAAAACTTAAGTACGTCTCCACGTTTAACTTTCAATTGAAAGATACCATCAAAATCTGTAGCCGTACCCGTTGTAGAATTTGCAACTAGTACATTTACACCTGGGATTGGCATATTTGCCCCATCTAATACTGTTCCGGATAACACGTATCCATCTTGTGCAAATAATGACATATTGAAGACCAATACGATCATTGCCATTAGTTTAATTTTTAATTTCATCTAAAATTTCATTTTAATTAATAAAAGAAGTTGAGTCCTCCTTATTGGTGCACCAAACTGGTGAACCAAACTGGTGTTCCAAATATATGTTATTTTATTCTTAATTTTTAAAAAACATTATCAGCTATTTAATTTTCGCAATCTAATATTCCCAAATCAACAGTAAAGACCTATGATTATTGAGGACGCAGCAATTAAAACTAAATAGTTAAATTTTAAAAAAGCGGCATTTCTGCTCTTCTATAAAGGATAATTACGCTTCAGAATAGAAAATAATGTTGTTTAAAATCAATTATTGTAGAAGAAAAATCAAAAATTAAACAGAAGAAATAAAAAAAGCCTCTCGATTTCTCGAAAGGCTTTTTACTCTGTACAGGCGGAGAGACTCGAACTCTCACACCTCGCGGCACTAGATCCTAAGTCTAGCGTGTCTACCAATTCCACCACGCCTGCATTTTTTTCACTTCATTAGGTGTATATCTCGATATTTTGAGAACTCCATACTTTCAAAAAACTTCCTTTTGGCTCTTAAAATATTTCTATTTGTTTCGCTAAAGGAGTGCAAATATAAAGTAAAAATTCAATTTAGAAATACTTACTTGAAAAAACTTCTTTTTTGTAGCTTTATAGTCGACTAAAAACAACAAATGGAAGCAATAAAAAATTACATTTCCGAACACAAAGAACGCTTTATTTCAGAACTTATAGACCTCCTAAAAATGCCGTCAGTTAGTGCAGACACTGCATTTACGCAAGATGTCTTAGATACAGCAGATGCCGTTAAAAAAGCATTAACAGAAGCTGGATGTGATGCTGTAGAAATTTGCGAAACAGATGGCTATCCGATCGTTTATGGTGAAAAAATCATAAATTCTGACCTTCCAACCGTACTTGTTTACGGTCATTATGACGTTCAACCGGCAGATCCAATCAATTTATGGACCTCTCCTCCGTTCGAACCTGTCATCAAAAAAACAGACAAACATCCTGAAGGAGCAATTTTTGCTCGTGGTGCTTGTGATGATAAAGGTCAAATGTATATGCATGTAAAAGCAATGGAATATATGGTAAAAACAAACCAACTTCCTTGTAATGTAAAATTCATGATTGAAGGCGAAGAAGAAGTTGGTAGTAGCAACTTAGCAATTTTCGTAGCAAACAATAAAGAGAAACTTGCCAATGATATTATATTAATATCAGATACAGGCATGATCGCTAATGACGTACCTTCTATAACCACAGGTTTACGTGGCTTAAGTTATGTAGAGGTAGAAGTTACCGGACCAAACCGCGATTTGCATTCTGGTTTATATGGTGGCGCTGTTGCCAACCCTATCAATATTCTTACGAAGATGATTGCTAGTTTACACGATGAAAACAACCATATTACTATTCCTGGGTTTTATGATAAGGTAGAAGAACTCTCTAAAGAAGAACGTGCAGAAATGGCAAAGGCTCCTTTTAGTCTAGAGAATTATAAAGACGCATTGGATATTGATGCTGTTTATGGCGAAAATGGGTATACTACTAACGAACGCAACTCTATAAGACCAACACTTGATGTAAACGGAATCTGGGGCGGTTATACTGGCGAAGGTGCTAAAACGGTTATTGCAAGTAAAGCTTTCGCAAAAATATCTATGCGCTTAGTACCCAACCAAGATTGGAAAGAAATTACCGAGTTATTTAAAAAACATTTTGAGAGCATTGCTCCCGAAGGTGCAAAAGTCCTTGTAAAACCACACCATGGCGGTCAAGGGTACGTAACACCTATAAATACAATTGGCTATCAAGCAGCATCAAAAGCTTACGAAACAACTTTTGGAAAAAAACCCATCCCACAACGTAGTGGCGGTAGTATTCCTATTGTAGCGCTTTTTGAAAAAGAATTAAATAGTAAAACTATCCTTATGGGCTTCGGTTTAGATAGTGATGCCATCCACTCCCCTAATGAGCATTTTGGAGTATGGAATTATTTAAAAGGAATAGAAACTATTCCTTATTTTTATAAGTATTATACCGAGTTATTTAAAAAATAAAACGTAGAACTAGTAACTAATACCGTAAAAAACTATACAATGGATTCAAATATAAATTTAGCAGTGCTTATTGATGGCGACAACATTCCTTCTGCTCAAGTAAAAGAAATGATGGAAGAAATTGCAAAGTATGGCAACCCAACCATTAAAAGAATCTATGGCGATTGGACCAAGCCTAATTTAACCAAATGGAAAAATCTATTGTTGGAGAATGCTATAACTCCCATTCAGCAATATGGCTATACCACAGGTAAAAATGCTACAGATTCTGCCATGATTATTGATGCCATGGATATTTTATATTCAGAAAAAGTAAACGGCTTTTGTTTGGTTTCCAGTGATAGTGATTTTACCAGACTTGCAACTCGTTTACGAGAAGCAGGTATGAAAGTTATCGGAATCGGAGAGAAAAAAACACCAAATCCGTTTATTGTTGCTTGTGATAAATTTATCTATATTGAAATTCTGAAATCAAAAATAGAGAGCCCAGAAAATGATAGTGAAAAAGATGGCACCAAAGACACCGTAGATAAAATTACGAGAAAAGATATACAGCTTATAAAAACTACAATCGCAGATGTTTCAGATGATGATGGTTGGGCTTTTCTAGGCGATGTCGGGAGTTTATTACAAAAGAAACAGCCTAATTTCGATTCCAGGAATTATGGCTTTGATAAGCTTACCCCTTTAATTAAGTCTATTGATATTTTTGAATTGGAACAACGTGAAAATTCAAAGAGCAAAAATAAATTAATTTTTGTTCGGATTAAGCAAAAGCACAATCCTAAGAAAAAATAATTAAAATAAAAAAGTCCGTTCTCTTATGAAAACGGACTTTTTTTATGACGTTACCTAAAGGTCCGGGCTATACGTTTCAAGTCCTCACCGTAAAAACGGTTGTGGGCTTTACACTGCTATCCCTAACGCAAATACTTATAGTTTCTTTACGAATTTTGTAATAATTACGGTCATTGTAGGGCCAACTTTACCTTCTATAAATTCTGCATTCTCACGATCTAAAGATATTTTACGAACAGCTGTTCCCTGTTTTGCAACCTGGCTAGAACCTTTGATTTTCAAATCTTTTATCAAAACAACACTATCCCCATTTTCCAAAATCACCCCATTCACATCTCTATGGATAATTTTATCCGCTTCCGCCAATCCTTCGCCGGTAGCTTTGGCAAACTTTAGTGTTTCATCTTCTAAATAAATCATTTCAAGCAAATCTTTAGGCCAGCCCTCTCCTTTTAAACGAGATAGCATTCTCCATGCTACTACCTTAACTGTGTCATATTCACTCCACATGCTATCGTTTAAACATCTCCAATGATTAGGGTCTGTATTTTCTGGGTTTTCTATCTGATCTACACAAACACCACAGGCTAAAAGACTACTATCTACACCGCTTATAGAAACTGGCGGAACTTCATATACCTGCAAATCAGCTGTTGACGTACATAACTCACATTTATTTCCGCTTCTTTCTATCAATTCTTCTAGTATGCTCATGTTTTTTAAATTTTTATCCCTGCAAACTTAAAAAAATTGACGAGAGTAGGCGTACTTTATACCTATCTAATACTACAAATACTATTTTTGAATAGTATTTACAAAAAAAATAACAGCATATATTCGACGAAATACATAATGATTTATACTATAAACCAAAATTTTGCGATTATTAGTTATAAATTTACAGCTCTAATATAAATAACAAACCAATGAAATTAAGCACATTATTTACAGTCGGACTTCTATTTTTAGGAATAAATGCAGCTATTGCCAGAGTAGGAATTCCTATTCCTTACGGTGATGAGGACAAAATAATCAAAATCCTCGACTTACCGGATACCGAAGAATTTCAACTAGAAGACGGTACGTATTTTGATATTGGAAAAATGTACACCATTAGCCATATTGTTTGGTTGCCTTATAGTAATACAGAAGTTGTTATTACAGGATATGTAGATGATGACACTTATGTAGAATTAACTCCTGAACAATTAATTGAAATTGCAGCTCTTGCAAAAGTTGAAATTCCAGAAACCGCGTCGGCATCATTTTTTGACCGCATCGGTGGAAAAATAGTACTAGGCTTGCTTGCTCTTGTAGTTCTTTATGGAATATATGCTTCTTACTTTAAAAAAGATACAGAGTAGTCAATATAAAATATAACACGCTATTTATAAAATCCATTCTTAAACGAATGGATTTTTTTTTGTTCTAAAAAAACACCTCTACACATGTAGAATTAAAATATTTATTCCATGTTTGTAGAACACTATATTAAATAGAAGATATATGCAGCTATCAAAATCCGAAGAAGAATTAATGAATATACTATGGAAGCAGAAAACTGCTCTCATGAAAGATTTGTTAGCAACTTACGAGGACCCCAAACCCGCCACCACTACAATAGCAACATTACTAAAAAGGATGACAGACAAAGGGTTCGTAGCGTATAAAACGCTAGGGAGATCAAGAGAATATTACCCCTTAGTAAAAAAGAAAGATTATTTTTCTAAGCATGTAAACGGACTCATAAAAAACTTTTTTAATGATAGCGCTAGTCAGTTTGCATCCTTCTTTACACAAGAGACACAACTAACTAAAGAAGAATTGGAAGATCTAAAAGCATTAATAGATAGTGAACTTAAAAAGAAATAATTATGGGGCTATATCTTATAAAAGTAACAGCATGCCTAGCTATCTTTTTTGTTTTCTACAAAGTAATGTTAGAAAATGAAAGCATGCATACCTTTAAACGATTTTATCTCCTTACGGCACTAATAGTTGCAGCAGTAATACCTACTATATTATTTACTGAATACATCTATATAAGCCCTGAACCCATCGTGGATATCGCTGTATCAGAGTTTACTATAAAAGAAATGCCTTTGCCTACTCAAAAAAATGACCTTATAACACCTTCCCTTTGGGTTATATATGGAATTGGAGTCTTGGTATTTGGTTATAAATTTTGCAATAATTTATTTAAATTAAGCACACGAATAAAAAGAAACCCAAAAATTAAATATGACCGTAGCATTCATGTGTTATTAGAAGAAAGACTGTCACCGCACACCTTCTTCAATTTTATTTTTTTGAACAAACAAAAATTTGAAGCCCATGAAATTCCTGAAGCGGTGCTTTTGCATGAGCAAACACATGCGGCACAAAAGCACAGTATAGATGTGCTCTTCATAGAATTAATACAAGTTTTATTATGGTTTAACCCTTTGGTCTATTTGTTCAAAGGAGCCATTAAACTAAATCATGAATTCTTAGCAGATCAAGCCGTTCTAAAAAAAGGAACCCAATTACCAAATTATCAACAAATATTATTAGCATTCTCATCAAATGCTACAGAAACCCAATTGGCAAATGCCATCAATTATTCATCAATCAAAAAACGTTTTACCATCATGAAAAAAACAACATCAAAAAAAGCCGTTTGGTTACGCAGTTTACTAGCCCTACCTATTTTCGTATTTGCCTTATATGGCTTTAGCGAGAAAAAGATCTTAAAAATGGAAAAGCCTTCTCAAGAAAACAGTGAACTAAGTTCGCCATCAGATTTGAACAAAGTCAGCACAAACCACTTACAAGATGAAATTGAAAGTTACAAAAAAGAGTATAACGCATACGTAGTTTTGACAAAGGAAAAACCACATTACATTCACAAGCCGGAATCAGAAAAGAGAAAAATGGACGATATCTTTTCCAATTTAGTAACCATGTACTATAATCTATCAAATACAAACAGAGCTAAAGTTACGGCGGCAACACCCCCAATTAAACCTTATACTACACTAATTAAAAACGGACAAAAGGAATATAAAAAAACTAGCGAATTAACAGCCGAAGACAAAAAACTATTACCTCCACCACCTCCACCTCCATTGCCTATTAGCGAGAGTAATTCAACAGAACTAGCTAAAGCAAAACAACTGTTTCTTGAGAATGCAAATAGATATGGGAATGCGGTTAGTGCATATACCAAACAAGGAACTGGAACTTTAGAGGAACTAAATGCACGCTATAAAAAAATAATGAATCTTTATGAGAAATACACTGCTTTGGTAAAAAAAGAAGAAACTAATCCTATTTTACCGCCGCTACCCCAGCACCACCAAAGAGTCCCTTAGACCACGTTATGGAAATGGCTAAAAAAAATGCCAACTTCTATTATGAAGGAAAGGCAATAAGCTCAGACAAAGCCATTGATTTAATCAAAAACAATAATAAGTTAAACATAGATACTAGAAATACGGGAAGTAAAAACCCTACCGTTAAAATTTCAAAAAACCCAATCGTCATTAAAAACTAAAACATTGATTCTAAAAAAGTCTTCTAAACGAAGGCTTTTTTTATATTAAAAAACTCCTTAATGAAATGCCTGTAGCACCATAGTACTAGTTTAACATAATTTTTCAAATAGAATTTGTACTTTAGATACTCATCAATCATTAATCAAATCAATTATGTTACAACTTTTTTTTATCCTGTGCTCAGGAGCCGATTCTGAAATACTCGCCGAATGTTCGCAAGGGGAGCGCAACAAATATGCAGGAATAGGCGCTACGGTATTCTTTACTGCTGTTATAGCTTTCATTGCCAGTAGTTATGCTTTATACACTGTTTTTGACAATGCCTATACGGCCTCTTTCTTCGGACTCGTTTGGGGATTACTAATTTTTAATTTAGATCGTTTCATTGTTTCTACCATTAGAAAGAGAGATAAATTTGGCAGCGAATTACTACAAGCCACACCACGAATTATTCTAGCCGTAATTATTGCCATTGTAATCTCTAAGCCTTTAGAAATGAAAATATTTGAGAAAGAAATCAATCAAGTTTTATTAGAACAAAAGAATGAACTAACCTTAGCAAATAAGGATCAAATTGCCTTACAATACACTCCTGCAATTGAAGAATTAAATAATGACATTACTGCATTAAAAACAGAAATAACAACTCAAGAAGCAGCAACAAATGCACTTTATGATACCTACATATCTGAGGCAGAAGGCACCGCTGGCACCAAACTATTAGGAAAAGGACCTGTGTATAAAGAAAAACGAGATAAACATGATGCTGCACTAAAAGAATTGAACACTTTGAAAGAAACTAATGCTCAAAAAATTACAGCCCTAATATCTCAAATTACTCTTCTTAATAATCAGTACACAACATCTGTAACAGACTCCCAACCCATCATAGATGGTTTTGATGGACTTATGGCTAGAATCACCGCATTAAATAAATTGCCATGGTTACCCTCATTCTTTATTTTCTTACTTTTTCTTGCTATAGAAACTTCGCCAATCATTGCGAAACTTTTATCGCCTAAAGGCACGTATGATTACAAATTGGAAGAAGAAGAAAGTGTAGTTAAATCTTGGGTGACTCAAAAAGTAAAGCAGCGCGATTTACTTGTAGCTACGGATGAATCTTTAAACAATAAGATTTATGCAGACATCGCTGAAGAAAAAGCAATCTACGATTATAAAAAACAAAAAGTAGAAGAATTGCTAAAGCTACAAGCAGATTCATTTCATAAACTGCAAATGAAAAACCTTTAGAAGCGAGACGCTTTGTGTAATAAACACATCAGTATTAGTTTCCTAAGATTCGGTTCCAAAGTTCTCGCATTAACTTCTTAGCATCCCCCACATTTTTGGGAGTTTCCACAATATCTAATTTACCTTGCGTGTTGGTCAATTGGTACTTAAATGCAAAATTTTTCTCTTTTGGATCCATGCTCATCAAACCAAACCTAAGGTCATTGAAAAACAATTGTCCGTTATCTTTTGTTATGATATACCACCCTTCTGCGATACGCTCTAAGCGATTTACTTTATCATTATTCTTTAAATCTCCTAAAAGTTCATGATTTTTAGGATAGGATTCAAAAGTGATTGGCTTGGTATCAAAAAAAGAATAATTCGCAATTAAATATGCATCTTTAGTATCCACATTTGCGGTCCAGAGAATGGTATTAAACGGACTTGGTCTTGTATCTATTTCAATATATTCAATACCTTGTTCTGTTAATGCTTGTGTAAACTTATGATAGGTAATAGCTTTTAATACCAGCGATAACAACAAATATGCAGAACTAATGATTAATCCCCAGTTGTTGTACCTTCTTCGCTTTATTGAAGTCCGCTTTTGAAACATAGCCAGCACCAAGAGTACTAAAAAGGGGAGGGTGTATAATGGATCTATAACAAAAATATTTTGAAAGGCTAAGCGGGTTTTAAAAGGCCAAAAAAGTTGTGTGCCCCATGTTGTAAAAGAATCTAAAATGGGATGCGTAAAAAGCCCCCAAAACATTAACCAAGACCAATCTTTCCAACTGGCCTCTTTCTTGGGTAGTAGTTTAAAAACTATCCATCCAAAAATAGGAGCAAATAATATTGAAAATAAAATAGAATGGCTAAAGCCACGATGCCATTCTATAGCAGAAACAGGATCAGTAAGAAACCGTGCAAAAACATCTAAGTCCGGTATCGTTCCTGCAATGGCACCAAAAAGCATGGCTTTATTCCCCACTTTTTTTCCTAATACAGCTTCGCCAACGGCTGCACCAAGTACTATTTGTGTTAATGAATCCATTTATAAAATTTTATGTCTTTGATTTATTAATAAACTATTAATCTACAATCTGCATCTTTTTCAACAAAAATGATGCATTCATGTTTTGGCAAATTCCATCTTTAAATTTATAATCAAAGTGCAATTCATCAGCTATAATTTCTGCATCAAAATAATGATTCTTCACTTGTAGTAAATCATTTGCCGCTTCACATAAACTTAAATCATGTGTTGCAATAATACCTGTAGCTTTTCCTCCGATAAGTTTTTCAACAAATTTTCGAGATCCTATGGCTTTATCCGTACTATTGGTGCCTTTTAAAATTTCATCTAAGACAATGAAATAGCGGTCTGTTTTAATTTCATCGACGATAAAGCGAAGCCTTTTTAATTCAGAAAAGAAATACGATTCATCATCTGTAAGAGAATCTGTAGTACGCATACTGGTAATTAACTTAATAGGAGTGTATTCTGCGGACTTTGCGCACAAAGGCAAACCTACATTTGCCATTACAATTTGCAGAGAAACTGTTCGTAAAAAAGTACTCTTTCCTGCCATATTAGCCCCTGTAATAATAAAAAACTGCTCACTGTCTATCTGAATATCATTTAAAACACTTTTTTCTGGATTTAAAAGTGGATGTCCAGCCCCTATAGATTTTAAGACCACATTAGATGCAACTAATTTAGGATACACATAGACTGGATGGTTGTATGCAAAATTGGCTAGACTATTATAAGCATCAAAGAAAGCAATGGTGTCAAACCAGCCTTCTATCTTTTCACCATGCTTAGAAATCCAATCTTCAATTTTATAGGATTGATAGATATCCCAAAGCATAAAACCATTAGCAAAAATTCCGAATAACATATTATTACGTTGATCTAAAGCATCTAATATTTTTGAAAATTCATGCAATACATCTGACGTTTTTTCGGATTCATTTAAAATAGCCGCACGTTTTTCTTTTAAAAGTTTCGTGTTAAATTCTACCTTCTCTATTTCTAGAATTAATTTTTGATATTGATGAAATGTGGTTTGAATTTTACCCGTATCATTAGACAATTTATTGATATGCTTTATATAAAAACTAGTACCAATAAGTCCTACCACAAAAACAACCAATAAAGCAAAAATTGATAATGGAATGATAAAATAACCAAGGATTGCTAAAACAGATATACCCCAAAAAATGTAGGGTAACGTTTTCATAAATTTTGGAAGAAAACGCTGGTATTCATTGATCCAAGTTATAATTGCTTGGTAAGGGGTTTCTGTTTTTACTAATGATGCTACTGCCGTGAACTCCTGGCGCCAATCTGGTAATTGAGAAAGCTCTTTGATTGCTTCCTGCTTTTCCTCGATCCCCGTAATTTCATTTGCTACAAATAAAGAAGCTAAGCGCTCACTACCTTGAGGCAATACAGTTCTATTTAAATATTGGTAGAAAGAGCCCTTGCCAAATAAGTCAATATCTTGACTAAAATAATGCAACGGATCTTTAAACTCACTCCCATCTGGTTGTTCATGAAAATCACGATCTAATATCTTAATCTCTGTTTCGTTAATATGTAAAAGCGCTAAAATTTTATCACGTTTATACTGTAAACTAGTATGTCTAGAAACGAGTATAAGAAATAATATTATGGAAAATAAAACAATCCCTATTACTGCTTGTGGAGTATCATAAAAAAGAGCGACACCCACAATCATAAGAATAAAAACAACCAACCTCACCATACTAGATCGCAATAATTGCGATTTAACACCAGAAAGCTGCTTGTTTAATTCTGTGATCTTTTCAGAATAGAATGACTTTAAACCTTGCATTGAAACATATATAAAATGAAAGGCAAAGATAGGTTATATTAAAAAATAAAAAAGACCAGCTTTCGCTGGTCTAATTACCTATAGGGCTCGGGGGGAACTAGCTACAAGTAAGATTTGAGATTTCTTATATATTTTTAGTGTTTTGCTTCATTACTGGTGTAAAGGTAGTACAGCACTACACACAAAATTTTAGAAAACCGACCATTACCTTATGAAGTGTAGACGAACAGCAAATATCTGTAGACAAACGTTTTTTAAGAAAGCTTTTAATCAAGAGAATTTAGTGCCTCTTTTACTTTTTTGGTAAGTTTAGAAACAACTAGATCATAAGAATGATCGATTAGCTCTTTCAACAATTCTGGAGGAACACGTTCAAGAAACAGCGTATTCCAATGTATTTTACTCATATGATATCCAGGAATAATCACACCATCATGCTCCTCGCGAAGAGTAAGTGCTCTATCTGGATTGCATTTTAAGTTGGCTTGAGTAGGTAATCTTTTTAGTGAGGATAAGGCAAACATTTTACCCATAACTTTGAAAACTAAAGTATCTTCATCAAAAGGAAATTCTTCTGTAACTCCCTTTTTAGCGATGCAATATGCTCTAAATACTTCTATATTCATGTGTATACGGCTATGATTAATTATGTCGTCAAATAAAACACAACTGTTTATCTGCTAGTTAAAAATTTCTATTCCACAACTATCAAATAACCATCAAATAAGAATTATGTCCAAAAAGGTATGTATTTTTTTTGTACTTCCTTGAGTTACTTTCGGGATCATCATCTTTATAAGGTTTAATTTAAACTATTGCCAACATTTATAATATACCCTTAAAATCTAGTCACAATAGATACCTGTTTTTAAAGAGCTATATCTTTAGAATCGTAAACAATAACTTTATCCCACAATTTACTAGATTCTTCTATAAATAATAAATGTGGCGCTTCTTTTTGATACGCCTCTTGAGCTTCTGCAGATTCAAATGTCACCACTAAAGAATAGGTAAAAGAACCATCTACAACTTCTCTACTTGCTCTTGGTGGTTTTCCTATGAATTTTGTTTTAGCATACGCTGAATGGTCTAAAAACTTACGTAATGAGGTTTCAAAAGCCTTACAGTCTTCTTTACTATCTGGATGATGCAACCAGAAGAAAACGGTGTGTGCATAGTTAGGATCGAATGTATTCATTGATTTTTCTGTTTGTCCGAAGGTATAAAATGAAAATACTAAAAATAAACTTATTGCAAAGAGGTTTCTTAATTTCATGATTCTAAAAATCTAGTTAATTTACTTTTCCGTTCTGATAATTGCTCTTTTGCATCAATCTTTAACGCAGAGTAATCCAACTTCCACCCTATAGTTTCCACAATAGACTCAATTAATAAAATGGCTTCTAAAGCTTCGCTTCGTGCGGTATCCATCAGTCCGCTTTCAGGAATCTTATCCCGTATATGCTGCTTAGCCTCTTGGTTTAAAACCGTTAAGTCATCTGGAGTAAACGCGTTGAACATTCCGTTTTTAATATCGTAAAAATCCAATTCAGGTTCAATAGAAAGTATCTCGGGTTCTGGAAAGCTTTTGAGAAGTATTATTTTGCGATCATTATCAGCATTCAAGATCAACTTCTTTAAATCATACCCAATTTGGGCTTTTGCATTAATAACAATTAAAGCCTTTTTCTTACTAGAAACTAAGCTTAAAAAACGCTCTTTAGTATTCTCATATCGGTAAATTTCTGCAAAATCTCCTTCTACTGTAACAAGTTTACAAACACTTTTTATTTTTTCTAATAATACAAGTGACTGTACCTCGGTAAGCTCTCTACTTTTCTTTTTTCGGAATAAATTAAACAACCAATAGGTTACAATTGCACCTAGAATTAAACCTAAAAAAGTATCAAAAATATTATCCATTACTCTTTAATTTTATATAAGACTGGTCTACTCGGACTCGCATCATTTTCAAATGGTGCTACTTGTAAATTCAGAAAATACAATCCATCTTTAATGACATTGCCAACAAAAATAAATTCCGTTATCGTTGCTTGTTTCCGTAGCGTCCCAGTTGTATTCCAAAAAGCATTATGACCTAATAGCTCGCCGCCGTCTTTTTCTTTGTCTATAGAAGGCAAATCTACTAACAAATGTTCAACACCAAGCTCAACAAGATAATTAACTGCATCTTCTAACAAATATGGCGGATTAGAATTAGAATATTTCCGACTCATTTTATCTTTCAAATTAGGCAAGGTTCTGATGACTAGAGCATCTCCCACAAAGTTCTTTAATGCATATTGCAATTGCTTTTTAGAAATCACAAAATCTTCCTGCTTTTTTTCTGGTGCTATCGTTATGACCGAAGCCAAAAAAAAATATTTTTTTAAATTTTTATTTACGGAATGAAACTCCTCTGTAATATGCCCAACACATTCTGTATGTGTTCCGTGTGCGTGAGGATTAAACCAAATATCATTAAAATTGGTAGAGGCACCTTCCGTTACTTTACCCACAAATTCGCCCTCCGTATGTGGGGTTATTTTTGGCGGCTCTGTATACCATGCATTTACATTAGTGGTATCTCCCCGAAGTGGAATTGAGATATCTAACGGTTTAGAGAGATCTATAGAATAAGATTCTTTTTTATGTGTGATTATAGCTTTCAAAAATGGTTGTATTTACTCTGACAAGTTAATCATAAAAAGGTCAGAGGCAATTCCATCTGCCAAAAATTTCCCTTTTTTTGTTGTTATTAGCGTATCATTCTCAACAACCAATAGTTCTTGTTTTATGTGTTTTTCTGCTTGTTGCAAAAGGTATTTATGAAAATTAGCACCAAAATCTGAATATATTCTAGTCAATGAAACGCCCCAAATAGTACGTAAACCGGTCATTACATATTCATTGTAACGATCAGTTTCAGAAAGCACCTCAACCTCCATAGGAAGTTGATCATTTGCCAAAGCATTTATATATTTTGCATTATTATTGATATTCCATCCTCTACGAATGCCGTCATAAGAATGTGCAGATGGGCCTACGCCAATATACTTTTTACCCAACCAATAGGCCGTATTATTTTCTGAATAAAAACCAGGCTTCCCAAAATTTGAAGTTTCATAAGCGTCCAAGCCATTGGCTTCCATTTCTCGCAAAAGAATATTAAAATGGGCAGAAGCTACTTCATCATCAACAGGTTTAATAATCCCTTTTTTTATAAAATTTGCCAAGGCTGTTTTCGGCTCTACTGTAAGCGCATAACTAGATATATGCGGCACACCAAATGATAAGGCTAATGCTATATTTTCTTCCCAACGTTGATTGCTCATACCTGGCAATCCATAAATTAAATCAATAGAAATATTAGAAAAATAGTGCGTAGCAATTTCTAATGATTTTTTTGCTTCCTTAGAGTTATGTGCACGGTTCATCATTTTTAAGTCTTCTTCAAAGAACGATTGAACACCAATACTTAACCGGTTAATAGGACTTTTAGAAAGCACTCTAATTTTATCTTCTGAAAGATCATCAGGATTAGCTTCTAAAGTAATTTCAGGACCTTCTACCACAGAATAATTAGCGTACACCGAGTTGATAATTCCTTGTATTTCTTCTGTAGATAATACAGATGGTGTTCCTCCTCCAAAATAAATAGTCGCTACTACTTCATTTTTAAACTCACTTTTTCGGAGTACTAGTTCTCGCTTTATCGCAGACAACATGGCTTCCTTTTTCCCCATACTGGTCGAAAAATGAAAATCGCAATAATGACAAGCTTGCTTGCAAAAAGGAATGTGAATATAAATTCCGGACATAATTTAATATACAATGATCTTTCTAGGGCTTACTAGAAGCGTTTATTTTTTTACTCTTTTTTCGTTTTGTTTTACAAAAGCATCCCAACCAGTGTAGTTTTTACCTACTTCTATTCTACCTTCATTATAAAAATGACAAACTGCTGCCGCTAAGCCATCTGTGCTATCTAGATTTTTAGGCAATGTTTTAAGTCCCAACATGCTTTGAAGCATTTTCGCTACCTGTTCTTTACTAGCATTACCGTTACCCGTAATAGCCATTTTAATTTTTTTAGGAAGGTATTCTGTAATAGGAATTTCACGAGACAATCCTGCTGCCATGGCCACACCTTGCGCTCGCCCTAGTTTTAGCATAGACTGTACATTTTTACCAAAAAAAGGCGCTTCAATTGCTATTTCATCTGGGTGATAAGTGTCTATTAGCTCAATGGTGCGTTCAAAAATAAGTTTAAGTTTTACGTAGGGGTCATTGTATTTTTGCAATAACAACTCGTTCATTTGAAGAAACTCCATCTTTTTATTCACCACTTTTATGAGTCCGAAACCCATAATAGTAGTACCAGGATCTATCCCTAAAATAATTTTTTCGTTAGCCAAGAGTTAATTTATTTGGTATTAAGTACAATCGGAATTCTAAATTTTGCTCGTATTGGAATACCTCTTTTTAGTGCCGGTGATGCTTGTGGCAAGGTAAGTAAGCAACGGGTAATCACCGCATCAAACTCTGGTATTTGTTCTTCGACGATAGCATTATGTTCAATATCTAGAACAGAAACCGCCCCCATTTTATCCATTAAAAAATCGACGTATAATGTGTCTAAAACTTCCTCCCTTAATACAAATTCAAATCCGTCTAAAGAAGTAGAAAAATGCCTAAGTAATGTTTCTTGAAAACATTCCATATTTTCTTCTTTAGAATCCGCCTCATCACAATTTTCAAAAAGCGGAAATTGATCTACTTCATTGAAATTTATTTCTTGCAATTCGCGTGTTACCAATTGCTGTGTTTTCTCTTCTTTTGACGTGAAGAGATCACAAGAAACAACTAGAAAAAATCCACATAAAATTAATACTATACGCATGTGCGCTATAAAGTTTGTGGAAAATTACGATTTTTTGAGTTATTTAATTGGTTGTTATGAGGATTTCCTCTTTTAGTTCTGATCATTCCTTGTTTTTGAGCAACAAAAAAGCCAAAGAATTTACTTTGGCCTTAATCATATCTTCAAATTTAGGTGCAAATTTTACTGTAACTTAAAAGAAATAGGAATAGAAAATGGTACACGAACTACTTTCCCGTTTTGCTTACCGGGTGTCATTTTTGGCAATAAAGAAATGATACGCCCGGCCTCTGCTTCTAATGACTTATCAGGACCTCGCATTTTTAAACCTGCTATAGCTCCAGTTTCATCTATTGTAAATAAGATATTTACTTTTCCTTGTATTCCTTTATCCTGAGCTTCTTGAGGATATTTGAAATTCTTATTAATATGCTGAAATAATTTTTCTTTAAAACAAGCTCTTTGGTTTTCAGCATCTTCACAACCAGGAAAAACTGGGGCTTCATTTACAACCATAAATGGCACATCTGTAGCGTTATCATAATCTATCTCTTCTTTAGAGATCGCAGAATCTCCTTTGATAACATTTACAGACTCAATTCCTTCCGTATTTGTTTTAATTTTTATTGAATTACCTTTTTCATCACTTATAACAAAATTACCTTCTTCTTTATAAGCTTCTACTTTAGAAAAAAACTCAGCTCTTTGAATACTTTCTTTTTCGGTTAAAGTGTCTAAATCTGATACTTCTAATATGAATTTTTCATAATCTGATACTTCCAAGATTTGTTGTTCATTAGAAGATGTTTTTAAGGTTGCCCCCTGTTCCAATTCATTCGTTTTTAATTCATTTTCACATGAAGAATAAAATAGCATTCCAATAACTAATGGTACTAATACTAAATACTTTAACTGAAATACACGCTTTGATTTTGATTTTTGTAACATAACGATTCGTTTTTTGATTAATGATGATTTAAAAAATGGATTGATAAATGAAATATTTTCTGTTTGAAAAACTTGAGATAACAACAGTTGGTATTGTTCTTTTTTATGGGTTTTAGATACGTGAGCATCCGCTATAAACTCATGCAATTCTGATATTCTATTTTGGTATACATACACTAAGGGATTAAACCAATTGATAACACGGAGGAGTTCAAAAAAGACCAAATCATACGAATGTCCTTGACGTATATGAACCAATTCATGTGCTACAATGCTTTCATAATCTTTTTCCAATACTTTATCTCCTAAGAAAACCGACTTAAAAAATGAGAATGCAATTTCACTATTATTGATTACGATTTGTGTAAAATGACTTAAATACTGAATTGTGCCTTTATCCTTTAATTGTTTTATCTGATATAATTTAAATACAAAAATTAAACCTGCTATTAACATTCCAGCAATGGCTACAATACGCAACCAATCCATAAGCGTATTACCCTCTGAAATACCAGTAACTTCTACGTTATTTGTATTCCATAAAAACTCTGGATAGCTAAAAGTAGTTTCTGATACTTTCGTTTTTAAGGCTTCAATTTTTACCCAAGGCAAAACTAAAGACAAGACATAGGTACCAATGAGATACACTCTGTTCCATTGAAAAAAGGTTTCTTTTTTCAGAAAAAGATCATAAACGATTAAAAACAAAAGCTGAAAAGCTATACTTTCTAAAATATACTGTATCATTTTTCTTCCTTTTTAATTTCTTTTAATATCGATTCTAGTTCCGATAAATTCATATCATTCTTTTTCATGAAGAAAGACACCATACTCTTAAAAGAACCTTGGAAATAACCATCTACTAGTTTGTTGATAGATTGATTGCTATAGTCTGCTTTCTTCAATAATGGAAAATATAAATAGCCTTTCCCTTCCTGTTCGTGATTTACAAAACCTTTACTTTCTAAGATGCGTACAATAGTAGATACTGTATTGTAAGCAGGTTTTGGTTCTGGCAATTCTTCGATTATAGCCGCAACATTGCACTTTTCTAATTGCCACAATACCTGCATTACCTCTTCTTCTGCCTTTGTCAATTGTTTCATGTATCTTAAACTTGTTTCAGTATCTATTGACACTGGTTAAACACTTAAATTAGTATCCGACTATCGTACTAAAAATAGCTTTCAACTAACTTATTAGTTCAAATATAACTAAATAATTAGTTCAAACTAATGAATTAGTTGAAAAACTTAAAAAAAATTATGTTGATGTAACAAAGCATCGTAATTTTCGTCTTACTAAACAAACACCCTTAAATGGATATTGCGTTACTACTCTTTGGTTTCATTTTTATGTTAGCAGGTATCATCGGAAGCTTTTTACCTGTGCTACCTGGCCCACCTATAAGTTGGCTAGGGCTTCTACTCCTATTTTTAACAAGCGTTATTCCGCAAGACTGGTGGTTTTTAGGCATCACTCTGGCTATTGCACTATTTGTTTTTGCTTTAGATTATATTATCCCAGCCATGGGAACAAAGAAATTTGGCGGTAGTAAAGCGGGGATGATTGGTACCACCTTAGGGCTTCTTGTCGCCTTACTATTCCCGATATTAGGTGTGTTCGGAATTATAATTTGGCCTTTTGTGGGTGCTTTTGTTGGAGAGTTACTAAATAAAGCCGACAAAAAAACCGCTCTTAAAGCGGCTTTTGGATCTTTTTTAGGGTTCATCACAGGAACCTTTTTAAAGTTTATGGTGTCTATTGTATTTCTAGGACTCTTTATCGCTAAGGCTTGGGAATACAAAGAGGTACTTTTCCCGTACTTTAAATAGTACTACAACCAAACGGTTTTGTCTTCAATAGAACCTCTAGCAGCATCTGGTATTTCTTGATCATAATTCCCCATGTAGAAAAAACCTAAACAAGCTTCTTCATGGTTCATTTCAAAAAAATCTCCCATATGCTTTACTAAGGCTGGAGAACTCCAATAGGCTCCAACACCTAATTCGGTGCACGCCAACCACATGTTTTGAACGGCCATGGCTACTGCAGCCACCTCTTCCCATTCAGGAACACTTTTCATAGGATCGCGTTGCATACAAATGGCTATTATAGCAGAAGCTTTTTTAGGGTTTTCTATGATCTTCTTTGCTTTAAATTCTTTAGGACTCGGATCTGTCTCTAAATATTTTAAAGAAAGGAACAAGCCTAATTTTTCCAATGTTTCTCCTTGCATTACTTTGAAGCGCCAAGGTTCCGTTTTTCGGTGACTAGGCGCCCAATTAGCAGCCTCTAACACTTTTAAAATATCTTCCTTAGCAATAGGAGTTTCATTATATTGAGCCGGAAAAACCGATCTTCTCTTTCGTATCACATCAAATAGCATAGCGTCAATTTTTTAATTCTAACAAAGTTAATTCTTATTCATTACTTCAAAGACTCCCTTAACACTAAATTTAAACAATGTTTAAGAGTAGGATTTCGGTTGTCTTTTTTCCAAATAACAGACAGCTCAGCACGTTGTTTTATTTTTTTTAATTCGATAAATTTTACCCCCATATCAAAACCATATTGAAGTGATGTAGGTACAATAGCAATACCCAAATTATTCTCTACCAATTTAAAAATGGTTTGTGCATGTACCGATTTATGAGAAACGCTAGGGGTAAAACCAGCATCTTCGCAAATACTCATTACCGTATCAAAATACAAGGCACTATAATCCTGTGAAAACAGTATAAACTCTTCCTTAGCAAACTGATTCATCTTTTTGAAACTATTTGCATCTATAGGGTGTGCTTTTGGAAGCACGAGAGAAAAAGTGTCTTGCATAACTGTTTCAATACCTAAACCATCTGGCACTCTTGGCAGTCTTACAAAACCAATATCTAAAGTATCTTTTAAAATAGCATTTACTTGAGCGGTATTTGAAAGTTCTTCTAGAGTGGTCTTTATCTGCGGAAAACTGTCGCGTAACTTTACCAACAAATCCGGAACTACGGTTTGCATGGCCGAACCCAAAAATCCAATCCGAATTTCTCCAAAATCGCCCTCAGAGATCAATTTTAATTGTTTTTTGGTAACATCTAAATGGTTCACAATAAACTCTACTTCTGCTTTAAGGAATTCCCCTGCGGGCGTCAGCGTTACTTTTTTCTTATTCCGAACAAACAAGGAGGTCTCCAAAATTTCTTCCATCTGTTTGATTTGCCTACTTAATCCTGGTTGCGAAATACACAACTTTTCTGCCGCTTTTCTATAATGCAATTCATCGGCTACTGCCAAAAAATAATGAAAATGACGCAACTCTAATTGATAACCCATAGTTATTGAATAGTGATATATATGATATTGGTAATTATCAAACTTAATCAATAAATTTATAAGATTGAATTTCTGATTTAAAACTATGACACCTAAAAAGACGTTTAAACTTGGCGAAGATTGGCTTACCGCAGGCATAACACTTGCTATTGCAAAAGGAGAAACCAAGGTTAAGCTTTCTACGAATACCAGAGAAAAAATAAACGCAAGTGCTCAAATCGTAGCTAATATTGTAGCAAAAGGCAAGGCAGTATATGGTATAAACACAGGATTTGGCCCACTTTGTACTACCAAAATTTCTAAAGAAGAAACTAAAGTCTTGCAATCCAACATTTTAAAAAGTCATAGTGTAGGAGTTGGCAGCCCTATTGCCACAGATATTGCAAAGTTGATGTTGATTTTAAAAGCACAATCTTTAGCCAAAGGGTATTCTGGTATTTCAGAAACTACCTTAGACCGCATCCTTTGGCATATAGATCATGATGCCATTCCTATTGTGCCATCACAAGGTTCTGTAGGTGCATCTGGAGATTTAGCCCCTTTATCTCATTTATTTTTACCCTTAATTGGTTTAGGAAAAGTAAACTATAAAGGCACTGAAATTACCACCGGTGAGCTCTTTAAGCAAACAGGTTTAACGGCTATAGATCTAGGACCCAAAGAAGGCTTAGCGCTTATTAATGGCACTCAATTTATTTTAGCACATGCCGTAAAAGTAGTAGAGAAGCTACACAGTTGTCTTTCTCAAGCAGATATTATTGGTGCTATGATGGTTGAAGGTTTGCAAGGTTCTGTGAAACCATTTTTTAATGAATTGCATGCCTTACGCCCTTTTAAAGGAAACATTCACGTGGCAAAACGTATCAAAAGATTGCTAAAAGGCTCTGAGATTATGGAGGATCATATTGATTGTGATCGGGTTCAAGACCCCTATTCTTTACGTTGTATGCCTCAGGTACATGGCGCTTCAAGAAATGCTTGGTTACATTTAAAAGAACTGGTAGAAGTCGAATTAAATTCTGTCACGGATAACCCTATAATTATAGATGAAGAATTAACCATTAGCGGTGGTAATTTTCACGGACAACCTTTGGCTATGGCCTTAGATTACGCTTGTTTAGCGGCTTCTGAACTAGGGAACATTTCTGATCGAAGAATTTATTTAGCCCTAGAAGGTAATAGTCCTGGTGTACCTAAATTATTAATGAAAGAAACCGGAATCAATTCTGGTTATATGATTCTACAATATACCACTGCCGCTTTAGCTAGTGAGAACAAAGGCCTTTGTTTTCCTTCTAGCGCAGATAGCATTCCTACATCATTAGGGCAAGAAGATCACGTAAGCATGGGGTCTATTGGAGGTAGAAAAGCATTGCAAGTTTTAGAAAATGTAGAAAAAATATTAGCGATAGAATTATTAACTGCAGCACAAGCTTTTGAATTTAGAAAACCGATGAAATCGGGGATCTTTTTAGAGGCCATACACACCGCTATTCGTAAAAAGGTAGCTTTTGCAGATAAGGATCGTGTTTTTTCTGATGATATCGAAAAAGGAATTGAAATGATTAAAGACCAAACCATCATTCACGTTATTGATAACATCAGTGAAAAAGAAGGAATCTCTTTGAAAACAAAATTCACGGATGAATTTGAAGTATATTAAAATAGCTTTTCATACTCCAAGAAATTTAATAAAATGATACTCATGAAAAAATTGAAACTTATAGGTCCCTTTAAGCAGTTGGTAACTATGACGGGCTTACCGCTAAAAGGTGCTTTGTCTGACGAGCAACTTACCATTGTTGAAGATGCCGGTATTTTAATAGAAGAAGGTAACATAAAAGCCATAGGATTATTCAAAAACATGGTATTAAATGTTGATCATACAACAACAGAAATTACAAGACTAGAAGGAGATCATGTGTGCCTGCCTGGTTTTATAGATGCGCATACACATATATGCTTTGGTGGTTCTAGAGCTAAAGATTATGCCATGCGTAATGCAGGCAAGACCTATTTAGAAATTGCTAAAGCAGGGGGCGGCATATGGGACACCGTAACGCAAACTCGTAAGGCTTCAACCGAAGAATTGATAAAAAAAATTATCAAAAGAACCAAGCAACATTTAAAAAACGGAGTTACCACGCTAGAAGTAAAAAGTGGTTATGGCCTGTCTGTAACTGAAGAATTGAAAATGCTCCGTGCTATAAAAAGTAGCAATGCACAAACTCCGCTAGATTTGATACCTACTTGTTTAGCCGCTCATATGAAACCAAAAGATTTCATGGGTACAAATACAGCATATCTAAAAGAAATAAGCAATACCCTTTTCCCCATTTTAAAAGAAGAAAATTTAAGCAATAGAATAGATGCTTTTATAGAAGAAAGTGCTTTTTCTAAAGAAGAGATTAGGCCCTATTTTGAGAAAGCCATAGCGATGGATTTTGACATTACCGTGCACGCGGATCAATTTTCTACAGGCGGTAGTGCCATTGCGGTAGAATTTGGAGCCATAAGCGCGGATCACTTGGAAGCCTCTACCGATAAAGAAATAGAACTACTTTCAAAAAGTAATGTAATTGCTACTGCCCTACCCGGAGCTTCTTTAGGTTTAGGCTGTGCTTTTACGCCTGCCCGAAAATTATTAGATGCAGGTTGCGCCGTAGCCATTGCCAGTGATCATAACCCAGGATCTGCTCCTATGGGCGATTTGCTTACTCAGGCTGCTATTTTACAAACGTTTGAAAAATTAAGCAATGCCGAAGTACTTGCAGGAATCACCTACCGTGCAGCAGCAGCCTTAAATGTATCAGACAGAGGACAATTAAAAGAAGGATTATTGGCAGATTTTGTATTGTTTCATACCAGTGATTACCATGAAATTTTATACAATCAAGGCGCTTTTAAACCTTGCATGGTGTTCAAAAATGGCGCATTAATATTCGATAAACACAAAACCTCTTAAGATGACATTTAAAGAACAAATTCTTCAAGGCCTTCCGAAGGAGTTACCTTCTAAAAAAGAATATGATTCGGCCCTTAGTCACGCTCCAAAAAGGAAAGACATTCTTTCTTCTGATGAGAAGCAATTAGCCATAAAAAATGCTTTACGTTATTTTCCAAAAGCTTGGCACAAAGAGCTGGCCCAAGAATTTGCTTTTGAATTGTCTACATACGGAAGAATCTACATGCATCGGTTTAAGCCCGAATATATCATGTATGCGAGGCCCATTGATGAATATCCCTATACCACTACACAAGCTGCAGGAATCATGTTAATGATTCAAAACAATTTAGATCCTGCCGTAGCCCAGCATCCTGAAGAACTAATTACCTACGGTGGTAATGGCGCTGTTTTTCAAAATTGGGCTCAATATATTTTAACCATGCAGTATTTGGCGACCATGACTAATGAACAAACACTTCATATGTATTCTGGTCACCCGATGGGGCTTTTCCCGTCTTCTACAGAAGCACCAAGAGTCGTGGCTACCAATGGTATGATGATTCCTAATTATTCCAAACCCGATGATTGGGAGAAATATAATGCCTTAGGTGTTACCCAATATGGTCAAATGACTGCCGGCTCTTATATGTATATTGGACCACAAGGTATTGTTCATGGCACGACCATTACCGTAATGAACGCTTTTAGAAAGGTGTTAAAGTCT
Source organism: Cellulophaga algicola DSM 14237 (assembly GCF_000186265.1). Classification (NCBI taxonomy): domain Bacteria; kingdom Pseudomonadati; phylum Bacteroidota; class Flavobacteriia; order Flavobacteriales; family Flavobacteriaceae; genus Paracellulophaga; species Paracellulophaga algicola. Next base: position 2,257,899 of record NC_014934.1, on the reverse strand, counting down.
GATGAAAACCCTGCTGGGAAAATATTTTTAACAGCAGGATTAGGAGGCATGAGTGGCGCACAACCAAAGGCGGGGAATATTGCTGGTTGTATTACCATTTGTGCCGAAGTAAATGCTGCGGCCGCAAAAAAAAGACATGAACAAGGCTGGGTAGATGTTCTCGTTACCAACTTACATGATTTGGTGGCTAGAACTAAAGAAGCACAAGAAAAAAAAGAAGTAGTTTCCATCGCATTTATAGGAAATATTGTTGCTGTTTGGGAACGATTTTATGATGAAAATATTTTTATCCATTTAGGATCTGATCAAACCTCATTACATAATCCTTGGGCAGGAGGGTATTATCCCGTAGCGATATCTTTTGAAGAGGCTAATGAACTCATGGTGGTTAATCCTAAACTTTTTAAAGAAAAGGTTCAAGAATCTTTGCGAAGACAAATTAACGCCATTAATAAACACACGGCAAAAGGAACTTATTTTTTTGACTACGGTAATGCTTTTCTACTGGAAGCCTCTAGAGCAGAAGCAGCGGTTATGGCCAAAAACGGAATTGATTTTAGGTATCCTTCGTATGTGCAAGATATTTTAGGACCCATGTGTTTTGATTATGGCTTTGGACCTTTTAGATGGGTCTGTACTTCTGGAAAGCCCATAGATCTACAAAAAACAGACGCTATCGCTCAGCGTATTTTAGAAGAAATAAAAAAAACAGCTCCTGCAGAAATCCAACAGCAGTTGCAAGACAACATCACTTGGATAAAAGAAGCTAACAGCAACAACCTTGTAGTAGGCTCCCAAGCGCGAATTTTATATGCAGATGCAGAGGGAAGATCAAAAATTGCCGATGCCTTTAATACTGCTATTTCATCTGGTGAAATTTCTGCTCCTATAGTTTTAGGAAGAGACCACCATGATGTGAGTGGTACCGATTCTCCTTTTAGAGAAACCAGTAATATTTATGACGGCAGCAAATTCACAGCAGATATGGCAATACAAAACGTTATTGGCGATAGTTTCAGAGGTGCTACTTGGGTTTCTATTCATAATGGTGGTGGTGTCGGTTGGGGTGAAGTTATCAATGGAGGATTCGGAATGGTCATAGATGGCTCTAAAGAAGCTGCTAAGCGCTTAAAAAGCATGCTTTTCTATGATGTTACCAACGGTATTGCTAGAAGAGGATGGGCTAGAAATAAAGAAGCCTTATTTGCAATTCAACGAGAAATGGATAGAAATCCTGAATTAAGAGTCACAATGCCTAACTTAGTAGATGATAACCTACTTAAGAATTTATTTTAATATACATGTTGGCATACAAAAAAACACCCCCCGAATTATGGTCTGGTAGAACCTCTGATCAAAAACTTTACCTACACGAAAAAGTAGACTGTACATCGTTTAAAGCATTAAAAACCCACAAAAACTCTAAGACGATTGCCCTACTAGGCTATGCCTGTGATGAAGGTGTAAAAAGAAATCAAGGTAGAATTGGTGCTGTAAATGGTCCTGAAGTTATCAGAAGATCCTTAGGCAAATTTCCAAATCATTTAGCAGACGAGACTCAATTATTAGACTATGGAACCCTCTATTGTACCAACAATGATATGGAGCAGGCTCAAGTTGATTTGTCTAAAAAAATAGCGGCATTGCTTTCTACAAATATATTCCCAATTGTCATAGGTGGCGGCCATGATGTGGCATATGGACATTTTAAAGGCCTAAGAAAATATCTTGGCGCTAAAAAAATTGGAATTATAAACTTTGATGCTCATTTTGATTTAAGATTGAATACCGCCGGTAATACTTCTGGCACTCCGTTTTATCAGATCGCTAAAGAATGCCAAAAAGAAGGTTCCGTATTTAATTATATGTGCCTAGGCATCCGAAAGGATGCAAATGATAAGAATTTATTTGAAACAGCCGATTCTTTAAATGTAAAATATCTAGAAACAACACATTTTAATATGCACTATCTAGAGCATGTACAACTCATCTTAATGCAATTTATAGAAGATGTAGATTATGTCTATACTACTATAGATTTAGACGGATTTTCATCTGCCTATGCTCCAGGAGTAAGCGCACCTTCGCCAATGGGATTCTCTCCAGATATTGTTTTAGAAAGTCTAAGAGTAATAATCGATAGTAAAAAACTAATTAGTCTTGATATAGCTGAAATGAACCCTACCTATGATATAGATGGGCGAACAGCAAAATTAGCAGCCTCATTGGTGCACTATGTAATGCATGCTATTTAAATTACTCTAGCCAAGACTTATAGTATGTACCATCATCAATATCTAAAGCTGCTTGTGTTAATTTAAGTGGCTTAAAGGTATCAATCATTACCGCTAGTTCTTCGGTTTTAGTTTTTCCTATGCTCGCTTCGTAAGTTCCTGGGTGCGGACCGTGAGGAATTCCCGCAGGATGCAATGAAATATAGCCTTGATCTATACTTTTACGACTCATAAAATCACCATCAACATAATATAGCACCTCATCAGAATCTATATTAGAATGGTTATACGGCGCTGGTATTGATTGTGGGTGGTAATCATACATTCTCGGCACAAAAGAACATACCACGAAAGCACTCGTTTCAAAAGTTTGATGTACTGGTGGCGGTTGGTGTACTCTTCCTGTAATGGGCTCAAAATTGTGGATGGAAAATCCGTACGGAAAATTATAACCATCCCAACCTACTACATCAAAAGGATGTGTTGCATAGGTTAAATGGTGCAATTGCCCTTGCTTTTTCACTTTCATTAAAAATTCGCCCTTTTCATCATAAGATTGCAGGTTTTCTGGCAGTTTAAAATCTCGCTCACAAAAAGGAGAATGTTCTAAATGTTGACCAAAATAATTGCGGTATCTTTTCGGCGTATAAATAGGGTGGTAACTTTCGGTCACCAAAAGTCTATTTTCTTCGGTATCAAAATGTATTTGATAAATCATTCCACGAGGTATCACCAAATAATCGCCATATTCAAACGGAATTTCACCAAGTATAGTTTTTAGTGTACCTGTACCTTTATGAATAAACAATAATTCATCAGCATCCGTATTCTTGTAAAAATACGTTGTCATAGATTTTTTAGGTGCTGCCAAACCTACATGTACATCACTATTAAATAGCACCGTAACTCTACTCTCCAAATAATCATCTACAGGTTGTACTTGAAAGCCTTTTAATAAGCGCGACTTAATATTGTGTTCTACCGCGGCTTTAGGAGAAATATCAATAGACGCTCCTACTTCTTTTATCTGAGTAGGTCTGTGTAAATGATACATTAAAGAAGACATGCCGTCAAAACCAATAGTGCCAAACAATTGCTCGTAATGCAAAGTCCCATCAGGTTTTTTAAAAATAGTATGTCTCTTTTGAGGTATTTTTCCTTGTTTATGATACAGCGGCATCTTAGAATATCTTTTATTTATCTCTATAAAATTACGACATTTTTAAAACAAAAGAAGGCTATTTACTTTCATTTCATAACAGCAAACCACTTTATTGGCTTACGAAGCAATAATTAATTGAACTGCGTTAATGCATGCAAAGAAGAAAATAGAACTTGCTTGTGAATTTAAACTTGATATTATGGAAAAGAATAAAAATAAAGACATCGTTGAAACAAGAAAATATAATTCTAATGTAACGGAAGATGATTTACAAGCTTTAGGAAAAAAGGGACTAAGCATGGATACAGGTGATGATTCGCTATTACAAGATAGAGAAGAACAAATTGATTTTTCTGGCGAAGACCTAGATGTGCCAGGAAGACATGAAGTAAACTTAACTCCTAATTTAGGCTTAAAAGACGAGGAAAACAGCCTTTATAGTCAGGGCGGAGATAGTAAAGACAATCTTGAAGAGCCTGAACGCGCTAACTTAGATAAATCTAGGAAATAGCAGCAATAACTATTTAATTGAGCTAGTTAACATACGCTAAAGCATTCATCTTTATGGCATGCCTTAGCGTATGAATACCCGTTTACTTTTACAAAAAAGATCTTTTTAGTTTTAGCTACACCCCACAAATTTCCCAACTTAGCGAAACAAACAAAGTCAAAAGAGCTATACTAAGCTCAAATCATCAAGCAATGTGGGTACGCGTGTGACACTCGCAGGAAATTATGCTTCCATCACTTAGTGGTTAAATTGATAATTGCATCATAAAGTACGTTCCAAACAAAAATTATTCCCGGCGCAGTAAAAACTATCCCAAACAAACCAAATAAAAGTGTTAAGCCCCACATATCTAAGAAAAAGCTAGCAATCCGAGCTTCTCTGCTGCTTCCTGTAATATAGCGGACTTCAACTTCGTCTCCTATTCTATCAGTAGTAAAAGAACTTGAACTTGAAGAGCGAATATAAACATTTGCCCCTCTGTTATCAACGAACAACACTTGCGTGTATTTGGTATCAGAAGTACTAGCACTAGTATTGTTGTTATAGGCTACCTCAAACCCGCTTATGTATCCTGTTGTAAGTTCTGAATTTTGAATAAAATGTACCGTTTCTATAGTACGACTTATAGAGAAATAAAGAAATATACACCCAGCAAGTAGAACTAAGCTGAATACACTAGTAGCTACAGCGTCTCCTTTCATTTAAAATCGAATTTATAATTCCTCATACATACATTTTTATTGTAAATTTCAGCCTTGGCTAAGGGTATAAAACAGGAGTAAAAATAGTTTATTGTATTTTATTATCCTTTTATCTATTCTTTATATAGGCAAAGTATTGTTTTGATATGGTTTACGACTCATTCACAAACATTAGCATCGGAATTTTTTACAACTTTTTTAGACTGAAACATGGAAAAGTAGGACTCTTAGGATTTTATATTTTAAAATCTGTCTTTTAAATTAGAAAAAAATTAAATATCCTATTCAAGACAATTGTTGATATTGAGATCTAAAATATTTAAAGCGTTTTCTATAAGTTTTCTATTTAAAAAAACTGGTGTAGTTATAAATATGCAATGATTTTTGTGGTAAGAAATAACTTTAGGTGGCTTTTCAAAAAAGGAAGATTCTAGAGCAGAATCTTTAACTAAAGTACAAGCCTCTTCCGCCTGTTCTTCATCCTCAAAAGACCAAATTTGAATTTCAAAATCGGGATATTTAGACTCTTTAGATACTTTCATTTTTTTTGAATATATCGTTGTGATACCATTTAAATCAATCTCTTTCTGTTTGAGTTTTTTAAAAAAAATGAGACTTCTTTTATCTAGTTTAACAAAAGATTCTGTTTCTGAACAATACCCTGCTGATTTCATTATATCAGAAATACAACGCTCTAGCCCAGATTCTAAACCTTTTCCCGAAGCGGGCATAGTTACCAAAAATAATAACCCCATTAATACCCCTATATATTTTTTAAATTTCATCCTTATTTTTATTTGAGTGATTGTCGTCGTCGTTTTTCCTTGTTCTCCTGATGCATAGGAGATCTACAAGGAGCATATTCTAAGAGCCACAGGTTTGTTTCAAAATGAGAATAGCATCTATCCGTATTTTTAAGAACTGAACCATGCTGATCAAATATATTATATTTTTATCTCTGTATTATTTATCATAACACTATGAAAAACATCATAATATCATTAAAGCTATGAAAAGCATTCGCATTTTTAATAGATTTGGTTTTGATTAACCTAAAGAAAACACAAATGAAATAAGTTCTACCCAAATATTACAAGATGGAGAAAAATGGGAGTTTAAAAATGGTCTTTCTGATTGGGTAAATACAACAACTTACATTACTCTTAAAAGCTACCTGTCTTAGTTTTACACCAAATGCGTATGATATAACCTTAATAGAGCAATTTTACTTTTTCTATCTATTGCGATAATCGTAAGTATCCCAATTTTCAATTCTTAACCAATCCTGTTTTGTTTTATTGGTTAAGTCTACTTTTTTGTAATCAAGTGTATCTCCAAAAAATAACAAATAATCAGATGATGTATATTTTTCCTTACCATTTCCAAAACCAATAACATTATTAGTTCCTGTTACATTGATTTGATTTTTAATTAAATACGATACATAGTATGGTCCAAAATAAGGCACATAGTTTATTTTTTTAACTGGTTTATAGTTATCATCTACGTAGAAGAACTGTGCATATTCTCGATACCTACTTACTTCATGAGAAATCCCACCTTTTTCTTTAAATAAAAGGTAGCCTGTATTTTCTTTAAATTGAGTTTTCAAAACACCTGAAATAGGTATTTCATAAAGTCTTTTTCCATCTTTCCATTTTTTAGGTTTACCATCTTTACAATTAAATAATATTGATATGTTTCCTTTTATTCCATTAGGAATATAGAATAACTCTTTATCAATATGGCTTCCTGACAAACAAGAATTAAAGATTATACTTAAAACAATTAATAATATTACTCTCGTAAATCTAAAGCTGTTCTTTAATTTTTCCATTTATTGCGATAATCATAAGTGTCCCATTTTTCTATTCTATACCATTCTTCTTTTCTCTTTTTTGGAGAAAACTTAGTCTCATATGTTAATGAATCACCCGAAAATATGTAATAATGTGTATTAGTATATTCATCTTCTCCATTACTTGACACGGAAACCGCGTTTGTCCCCGTTGCATTAATTCCACTTTTTTCTAAATATGACTTATAATCAGATGCATAATAAGGAACATAATTTATCTTCCTTACAGGGTTATACTCATCATCTACATAGTGAAATTCAACCCATTCTCTATATTTATCAACCTCATAGGCAATACTTTCTTCCTTAAATGTAATATACCCTGTATTTTCTTTAAATTTGGTTTTTAACACTCCTGAAAATGGTATTTCATATAACCTTTTCCCGTCCTTCCATTTTTTAGGTTTGCCATCTTCACAATCAAATAACACAAATATCTTACCTTCCATCCCATCAGGAATATAGAATAACTCTTTATCAATATGGCTTCCTGACAAACAAGAATTAAAGATTACACTTAAAACAATTAATAATATTACTCTAGTAAATCTAAATCGTCTGCTGCTGGGCGTGATAAATGCATTGTATTCCATTCATTTAAAGTTAATTTTAATATTCCTGATTAAGAAAAGTTGTTTTTAAAATTGCAAAACTGAAGAGGCATGGAGAATAAAACAAAAAAGATCAAATGCATTATTCCATTGCAAATTTCTAATTGTCAACGTAATGGCAAACCACCCCTGCTCTGCAAAATCTCCCCACATGGCGAAGCTAAGTAGAAACTTTCAAAAGGTCAAAAAACATCATAGAAACGAGCGCAAGTAAATAACACTGAAAGACCCTTTCACCAAGAGATTACTTAATCTAAATACCTAGTTGTACTAAACATAAGTTCTTTTATTATTTTACCCGTTTTAGCATCTAAATGAAAAACTTTTACATTAGAGGTGTTTATTAATTCTTGTGGTTTATACACTATAGCCCATATATAATCTCCAGATCCGTTTGATCTGTGTATTTCTACAATCTCTTCTTTTTTTATTTCTTGCTCTTTTATAAATAATAAAACATCTACCCAACTAAATTTATAGGGTTTATCATGATTCTTATAGCTTTCAAGAATACCTTGCTCGTCATACCAATATTGAATACCATTGACAAACCGGTTGCTGTAATAATTTAGGTGCATTTTTAGATGACCAGATGGATAATATTGGTAAATATCTTCAAAAACAGCATCTTTTTGTCTTATTGTTTTTTGATATCCTGATAAATTATCACCTCTTATATATAAGTACATTCCGTTACTAAGATTTTTCTCATAACCATATTCTACATAATTTTCTAACCCTTTTTCTAAAGATATTCTGGTAGCTTTTTTACTCAATCTATCAATATCCAATTTACTATTTTTAATAAAAACAGTATCTTCTTTTTTTCTTTGATAGCCCTGCTCAATTATTTCTTTATCAGTAAATTGAGTAATCATTATTTTGTTTTGAACTGTTTGCCCAGAGCAATTTATAATGTAAAGTATGCATAGAAATTGTATTATTGTTTTCATATTTAATTTTAAACTTAATAATTTACATTACCACTCTACTGGCACAGAGATACGTTCACCAAATTTGTTACCATCTAAAAATTGCACAGAAATACTATCGTTTTTAGTAAGTCTTTCAAATAGTTCTTTGTGGTTTTTCTTGAAATCTGAAACTGTACCTATATGTAAGGTATCTTTGTTTTCTTCTAACATTTCTTGCACATAAGGCTCAAACTGCTGTTGAATTGCTTCTGTTGATTCTACGAAATGCCTAGTATAATAAACATATTCAAGACTTTTGTTACTAGGAATAGTTTTTCTACTATTATTGGTCGTTTTCATTAATACATTACCTTCTTGACTAAATAAGCCAATATGAAGATCTCTACCTGTTGGAACATTATCATACTTATAATCTAATGTTATAAAAGTTTCGCTTGAAAAAGAATTATTCGTTATAGTAATTTTATTAGGAAATTGTATCCTTATAATTAAATTTTCTGTATCCTTTGTTTTCCTTAAAATGACATTATAATTTGTAGCACCCTGTTTAAATTTAATGTCATTACTTACACTTCCACAACTAATAAATAGTATACCTATTGATACAAAAATTATTAGTTTAAATATTTTATTCATCTATAAAAATTATTATTAAATACTTCATCTTATTTTTTTTGAATTAGTTTCAAGTACATTCTCTCTACACACTCCAAAATTAGTTTTTGCTCTTTTGTAGGCTGTTATTGTGAATTACAACTTTGCGTTAATACGCAACATAAAGGACTAATAGTTTATGAAATCTTATGATTATTTTATCCATGTCATGTCCAAATTATAAAATTTCGTTACTTCAATAAGATAAGTTCACTTTTAAATTACTTTATTAGTATTAAAACTTAATAAAGGATAGCTACTGTTGTATTGTTTTTAATAAAAAATTTTGACTATCCTCTAGTGTAAATTAGCCTCAATTTTATCTATTTTTTTAATATTTAATTTACTTACATCTAATTTCAATTCCAGATAGTTGCCATTCATTTTAAGAACATTTTCTAAAATACATCCCTTAGCTTCTATTTTAAAGTCATTGAATGAAGCATTGACACTATATTTAAAATGTAATTCTATGCCATTGACAATAACATTATAAGCAGTTAACGCATCTATGTTTGTAGTCTTAACAGTGAGCGAAATTTTATTAATAATATTATTTTTAGTCGAAATTATATTATAAACAACGTTAGTTTTTAAGAATGCTTTGTGATCTAAATATGTGTTTTGTTTATCTACTAGAAACAGTGAATTATTATAAGTGTATAAATTTGAAACTAAGGTTTTTCCATTCTCATAACCAATAGTCTCAACAACTAAATAATTAATGGAATCCAATCTTGTATCTGTTAAGGGAAACTTTGCAATTACATTTAATTTTTTTTTCGAAAAAATAAATTTATCTAAAACAATTTGCTCTGAGAAATGGCTTGTATCCTCTCCAATATAACCCAATTGTATTAATAAATTTTCTAATTTAAAGTTTTTAGAATTAGTGAAAGAACGATCATCTAATTTAAACTCCAAGCTTAATGAATCTAACTTACAGTTTTCATTATAATGAAAGCCTGCCTTTATTTCGTTTTGTTCGGAAATTTCGTGTAATTCGCTTACATTACGCTTAAGACAAGCTATAGTCGTTTTACCGTCTGTTGGTAGATTTTCACAGGGTTCACAACATTGCCTTTCAGAAATACACGTGCTCATCATATCGTTTGATACAACCTCTTGTTTAATTTCTAAATTATCGCTAATTATTTGTTGCTTTATATTCGGGTCAAACGTAAAACTTGGGGAGAAACTTTATCTTTGACAAAAAAGTGTTTAGATTTTGGATATAGAATTAGTGCGGTATTTGTTGCCGGAAGGCGTATTGGATTACTTTGAAATTGTAAGCCATCAATCATCAGAAGGTAAGGTTCATTTTTACTTAGAAGAAAAGAACGTGCTACCCAAAGAGCACCAAACAGAATTAGCCCATTCCAAAGGCTTCTTACCGGAGATAACAGTTGAGGACTTCCCTCTAAGAGGTAAATCGGTACTGCTCCATATAAAGCGTAGGCGCTGGACTCTTATGGATACGGGAAAAATTATAAAAAGAGATTGGGGTTTAATAGCTAAAGGCACTCGGATAACCAGCGAATTTGCCTCTTTTTTAAAAGGTATCGCTTGACAATCATGCCGTAAGCGCTAAACGGTTTGGCGACTATTATAAAATTAATGGCAAAGCCCTACAGTATCACTACAAAAACCATCTTAGCGACTTCAAGGATTGGCCCCAAAAGGAACATTCACAAAAGTGGTTGCTCTTTGGAAAAAATTTAGGTTACTATTTAAGTTTAGATGAAACCTCTTTGTCCAACGGTGAACTCTACACGATTCTAACCAATAAAGGCGCTAACGGAAAGAAAGGTAGCATAGTGGCCATTATCAAGGGAACCAAAGCGGATAACGTCATCAGTGTGCTTAATAAAATCCCTGTGGAAAGACGAAATATAGTCAAAGAAGTTACTGTCGATATGGCTGGAAATATGAATTTGATCGCTAAAAAATGTTTCCCCAGAACAGAGATCGTGACCGATAGATTCCATGTTCAAAAACTAGCCTCAGAAGCAGTCCAAGAAGAACGTATCCGATTAAGATGGGAAGTTATAGAAATAGAAAACAAAGCCATTGAAGAAGCTCGAAAAACAGAAAAAACACATAGACCAGAACTTCTCGAAAACGGAGATACCCATAGACAGTTGCTGGCCAGAAGTCGATATGTATTATTTAAACCAAAGACCAAATGGACTGCAGGACAAATAGAAAGAGCGGAAATATTGTTTCGACTTTACCCAACTATTGAAAAAGCCTATAAGTTGGCCCAAGCATTAAGCTATATCTATGAAAATAATACGAATAAGGATGTAGCAAGACTAAAATTGGCACAGTGGTATAACGAAGTAGAAAACTCAAATTTTAAGTCGTTCAACACCATTGCAAGGTCTATACAAATGCATTACAAACCAATTTTGAACTATTTTAATAACAGGAGCACCAATGCTTCCGCGGAATCCTTTAATGCTAAAATTAAAGAGTTCAGGACGATGTTTAGAGGCGTAAGAGATGTTAAGTTTTTCTTGTTTAGACTAACAAAATTATATGCCTAATTTATCTCACTCCCCAAGAATATTCCTTGATCCTTATATTCTCTTTACAACTTAGTAAAATATTTATAATTACAAAAATCATTATTAAATACCTCATCTTATTTCTTTTAAATTAGTTTAAAGTACATTCTCTCTACACACTCCAAAATTAATTTTTGCTGTTTCTAAAATTTGCTCCTGTTCTGGTGTTGCACTTTTTTGTGAATTACAGCCTTGAACCAGTACGCAACATAAGATTAAAAATAATTTTAAACGCATTACTCTATAGGAGTTTTTTGGTTGCAAACACAACGAAAACCTCCGCCAAAACCATCTTGCTCAGGTTCTCTTGAGCTACGCACATATACTGAATTACTTAATTTATGAAAACCACGGATTACTTTGTCTTTTCTATTAACGATAGTATCATACCTAGGGTTTGTAATAGGTTCTTCTGGATACATTACACTCCAATCATTTGTCCATTCAGGTCTTCCTCCAGACATATCGTAAATGCCTAAGGAGTTTGGAGGATAAATTCCAACTTTAGTGTCTACTCCATAATTATCATTTACACCTCCTTCAATTTTTCCGCTATTGGTGGCATGCTCTACATCTAGCCCACGACTACGTGCTGCATATTCCCACTGGGCTTCTGTTGGTAAATCTATAGGTAAATTAAGTTGTTCCCCTAACCATTGACAATATGATTTTGCTAAGAACCATGTGTTTTTTTTAGCTGCATATTTAGGCCCATAATCTTTTATACCATTTCGGTATTGTGGATTGATTATTTCTTTTTCATTTAATAAAAAATACAAATCAAATTCTTCCCAAGTTGTTTCGTACTTACTTATAGCATAACTATCTAACGTAACCTCGTGCTCATAAGCAATTGAAACTCCATTTTTACCCATCGTAAACGCACCCCCTTCTACAAATACAAAATTAGCTTTTGCATCTTTTAATATTTGCTCTTGTTCTGGGGTTGCGCTTTTTTGTGAATTACAACTTTGCGTTAATACGCAACATAGAAGGACTAATAGTTTATGAAATCTTATGATTATTTTATACATATCATGTCTAAATTATAAAATTTCGTTACTTCAATAAGATAAGTTCACTTTTAAATTAATTCATTAATATTAAAACGAAATAAAGGATAACTACTGTTGTATTGTTTTTAATAAAAATTTTTGACTATCCTCTAGCGTAAATTAGCCTCAACTTTATCAATTTTTTTAATATTTAATTTACTTACATCTAATTTCAATTCTAGATAGTTGTCATTCATTTTAAGAACATTTTCTAAAAGACATCCTTTATCTTCTTTTTTAGAGTCACGAAAAGAAATATTGATACTATGTTTAAAATTTAATTCTGTGCCATTGACAACAATGTTATAAGCAGTTAATGCATCTATATTTGTAGTCTTAACAGTGAGTGAAATTTTATCAATAATATTATTTTTAGTCGATACTATACTATAAACAACATTCGTATTTAAAAAAGCTTTGTGATCTAAATATGTTTTTTGTTTGTCCACTAGAAACAGTGTATTATTATAACAATATAAATTTGAAACTAAAGTCTTTTCTCTTTCATTGCCTATAGTGCTTACTGCTATAAAATTAATAGTATCTAATGCAACGCCTTCTAATGGAAATGAAACCATTACATTCCCATTAATTCCACTCTTTTGAAACTCTTTTGTATTGAACTGTTTCATAAAATAAGTTGAATCTTTATGAATGTATCCAATATCTGCTACAATAAAATCTAAATTAAAATCTTCTTCATTACCAAAAGAGCGATCATCTAATTTAAACTCCAAGCTTAATGAATCTAACTTACAGTTTTCATTATAATGAAAGCGTGCCTTTATTTCGTTTTGTCCTGAAATTTCGTGTAATTCGCTTATATTACGCTTAAGGCAAGTTATAGTCGTTTTACCGTCTCTTGGTAGATTTTCACAGGGTTCACAACATTGCCTTTCAGAAATACACGTGCTCATCATATCGTTTGATACAACCTCTTGTTTAATTTCTAAATTATCGCTAATTATTTGTTGCTTTATATTCTCTTTACAACTTAGTAGAATATTTATAATTATAAAAATCATTATTAAATACCTCATCTTATTTCTTTTAAATTAGCTTCAAGTACATTCTCTCTACACGCTCCAAAATTAGCTTTTGCCGCTTCTAAAATTTGCTCTTGTTCTGGGGTTGCTTTTTTTTGTGAATTGCAACTTTGAAAAAGTATGCAACATAAGATTAAAGAGAATTTTACACGCATTACTCTATAGGAGTTTTTTGGTTGCAAACACAACGAAAACCTCCGCCAAAACCATCTTGTTCAGGCTCTCTAGAGCTACGTATGTACACAGAATTACTTAAAGAGTGGAACCCACGAATTATTTTTACAGTACCAGAAACTATGCTATCAAACCTAGGGTTTACAACAGGTTCTTTTGAATATAACGCCAACCAATCATTTGTCCATTCTGCTCTACCTCCAGACATATCATATATTCCTAAAGGATTTGGAAGATAGGTGCCAACAGGTGTATCCGTCCCGTAATTATCATCTTCACCTACTTCAATAATACCACTATCCGTGGCATGCTCTACATTTAACCCACGACTACGTGCTGCATATTCCCATTGGGCTTCTGTTGGCAAATCTATCGGTAAATTAAGTTGTTCCCCTAACCATTGACAATATGATTTTGCTAAGAACCATGTGTTTTTTTTAGCTGCATATTTAGGCCCATAATCTTTTATACCATTTCGGTATTGTGGATTGATTATTTCTTTTTCATTTAATAAAAAATACAAATCAAACTCTTCCCAAGTTGTTTCGTATTTACTTATAGCATAACTATCTAACGTAACCTCGTGCTCATAAGCAATTGAAACTCCATTTTTACCCATCGTAAACGCACCCCCTTCTACAAACACAAAATTAATTTTTGCAGTTTCTAAAATTTGTTCCTGTTCTGATGTTGCGCATTTTTGTGAATTACAACTTTGAACCAGTACACAAAATAAGATTAAAGATAATTTTACACACATTACTCTATTTTAGTTTTCTGATTACAAACACAACGGAAACCTCCGCCAAAACCATCTTGCTCAGGTTCTCTAGAGCTACGCACATATACTGAATTACTTAATTTATGAAAACCACGGATTACTTTGTCTTTTCTATTAACGATAGTATCATACCTAGGGTTAGTAATAGGTTCTTCTGGATACATTACACTCCAATCATTTGTCCATTCAGGTCTTCCACCAGACATATCATATATTCCTAAAGGATTGGGTGGAAAAGTTCCTACTGCTACTTTTGACCCATCGTAATTTCTTTTTTCAGTAAAACTCCCTTCTATTTTTCCACTATCTGTAGCATGCTCAACATTTAACCCACGGCTACGTGCTGCATATTCCCATTGGGCTTCTGTTCGCAAATCTATCGGTAAATTAAGTTGTTCTCCTAACCATTCACAATACGATTTAGCTTGGTACCAATTCATACCAATAGCTCCAAAATTTGGTCCCATATCATCTTGATTTCGGTAATTAGGATAAACAAGTTCTAAATCATTTAATTCCGAATATACATCAAATTCCTCCCAAGTTGTTTCGTACTTACTTATCGAGTAACTGTCTAATGTAACCTCATGTTCATTCGCAAATCTAATACCATTTTTACCCATCATAAATGTGCCCCCTTCTACAAAAACAAAATTAGTTTTTGCCGCTTCTAAAATTTGTTCCTGTTCTGGGGTTGCTTTTTTTTGTGAATTACAGCTTTGAACCAGTAAAAAAAAAAGTAATAATAGTTTATGAAATTTTAAAATTCTTTTATCCATGCTTTATCCAAATTTTTAATAGTATTTATATGGTTTTCAAAACGTTTCCAATCATCAGTGTCCGTTAATAATTCGTTTTGCAAAAACTGTTTACTTTCTTGTACAGCTATAAACCGCCCAGAGGTTCCTTTGGTAGTCTCATCATGTACTTGGTATGTGCCATCTAAGGCTTTAACAGCCATATGCTCCATAGTTTCTTGCCATTCGCGCCCATGAGTAATAGATTCGATAATTATCAACGCAGCCTCTTCAAAATCAGCATATAAATCACCAGAAACTAAATTAGCTATGACATCAATTTCTTTTTGCCTATCTTTTCTAATAATTTGAATGTATTTATATTCCGCCAATTGGTACAACATACGACCTTTAACTTTAGGTGGTACGTAGGTAAGCATATTCGAATTCGCTATAACATTTGCAGCCATATATTCAGTTTCAGTTCTATTCTCTTCGTAGTTTTTAAATTCATCAACAAAGTCATTAAAATCTTGTAAAATTGAAAAACCAAAAACAGCAGAGCTTCCCATTAAAGCTCCCGCAGCTTTAAAATAATCTTTTTGTTGCCAAAGTTTTAGTATCCAACCTGTATATACTTCAAAAACATCAATATCCGACTCGGACTCTGTCAAATTATCAGAATATAATTTTTGTTCAAAAACTTTAAGAATATTAAAGTCATTTTCTTCTAGTTTATGGTACACTAATACTACAAAATCATATAACTGCTCAATACCAACGCTAAAACTCATGGCACCACCACCGCCTAAGCCCCAAGTGGCATTTGCTTTTACTTTTATTTGAAAAGTTCCCGTTTTTTGATCAAAGCCTATTTTAAATTCTCCCTCTAGCCCTGCACCCGCTGTACCTGTTACTGCACCGCCCACACTAGCTAAAATTCCCCAGCCTTTAGTGATTTTGTCAGGGTTTGTCCACTCTAGTGCTATACTTAAAGAAGCTTCCGCTTTAGCCCCTGCAAAAGCAGAAGCCTTACCACCAGCATCAGCACCAAAAAGGCTTACATCTGCCGATGGATTATTTTTTCCTTTTTCGGTAGCTGCTAATAATTTACCCTTATAAGCCGTAGCTTTTTCTTCTGTAGGATCTTTTTTACCTGTTAATTGCGCAACTCCTTTATAGGTGTTGACTTCAAAACCACCTGATAAATTAAGTGAGGCACCTACAAAACCACTCACACTACCTTCTACATGAAAACGCCCATGCCCCAACTTAATAGTAACATCTTGGGGTTCCCTTTTCTTTACACTTTCATATACATTTAAGCCTACAGTTCGGTTAGCTACAACTCTACCCTCTTTTTGAACATTTAAATTACCTTCTCCATCGCTTAAAATAGGGTTTACAAGAGTATCTATATAAAATATTTTAAAGTCTTTTTCACTAATACCAGGAACTTCACCAAAAATAAAGTTTTTAGTGTGCTTAAAATACGTCTCTATAAGTCGTTGATCTGAAACTTTGGAAACCAAGTTTGGAAATGTGCCTGATATTACTCCGCCATCTAAAGGTTTACTATTTGCATTTTGATCTTCAATAAGTTTAGATTTAATATCTGTAGAAAAAATGTTTGAATGGGGATATTTATAATTTTTTACAGCTAACTTTAATTCACGTATTAAAATATCTTTTAATTTATCATTAGTGAATTTCTTTAAAAAGATTACGCTTGTATTATTTTCAAATTGAACAGAATCTAATACCCTGTTATTCAATTGATTTTTAGTTTGATTATTTTTCTCTTGAAGATTGCACGAGCAAAAAATTAAAAAAAAATCGTCAGTATTATATATTTCATAAAATTTAAACTTCCGCTGTTAACTAAGTTCATTTAATACTTCATTCTTTATCAATAGTTGCGCATCCTTTGTAAAGTACATTTTCGATGGTGATAAAAGCTTCATAAACTAAATAATTCTCTGTAACTGCAATTGAGCAAGCTCTATTAGGTTCTAATCTAGAATCAACCCTTCTAATTAACCCAAAAACTCTATTATCAATTGATTTAAACATAATGTTAAACCCCGATTGGTTGTCATAGTAGATTTCACAGGAAATGTGCTCTTCCTTTATAGAGTCAAACTTTACAAAATATAGATTTGAGGAATTTAACTTAAACTTCCAGAAAGGCTCATCTCCTTCTGCAATAAAGTAAAGATTTTTATCAGTTAAAAATTTAAAAAAATCTACGGGGTTAAGTTGATTTTCTTGTGTAAGTGATTGCTTATCTAAAAAAACAATGGAATCAGTATCAATCTTAAATATTTTAGCTTCGTTTTCATTATATTCTCCTAAAAAAATGGACTCATTTTTGTAACGTTCTTGACAACTAATTAAATTTATAGTTAATAATAATAATATTGAGATTTTATATTTCATTTTTTTAATTATTTATGTGGGTTTCCGCTTAATATTGGAGGCCATTCTGTTTTATCCGAACCCCAAGGTACTTTGTATGTTTTATCGCCCCAATATCTATCATGATCAAATTTAGAGATTTCATCAATTGGCACACCTTTTAGTTTTAATATTGAATAAAAATGATTATAATCGAAATCCGTAGGGTCTTGATGACCATCAGCAATTCCTCGATCCACTTCAATATGAGGAACTATAATCGGCCAACATTTTTCTATCTCACTTGATTCAATATATAAATCAGCTAAAGTAATATATTGAGCTTCACTTGGTTTAGTTGGTGAGCCATAATTTAATTCAATATGAAACATTTGACCATTTAATCCTTTCTTACTTTCTATTTTTGTAGCCCAAACATTCTTTTCAGTTAAAGGCCAAACTTCAAACTTCGTTCCATCTAGATTAACGTAGATATGAGCTGCACTTCTTTTCTTTTTTCCAGGAATATCAAACTTTGTTTTAAATTTTATTGAACTTTCCGTCATAGCTCCTGCGGTACAATGAATAACAAAATGACTTCTATTTTTAGGGTCAATAGGACAAATTTTCTTTTCTAACTTTTTCAATTCAAACCACTGTCCATCAACATCTAACCATCTATTTTTGATTTTTTCACCTCGAACTTCTCCTTCTTCTGTATCTCCTAAGTAATTTATATTCAATTTTTCCTGATCATTAATAAAAGTAGCATCAGCAATTATATAAAGTGAAGTTTTTTTATCTTGAGTATCCCCAATTGCCTTTATCCATTTTGCTTTTATATCTTTATCATAGGTGTCAATGGCTATTTTAAATATAGCCTTATCAATGAAATCATCTTTATTAATATAATCTGTATCGCATATTCCTCCAACTTTTGTTTTAATCCAAGTATGATATTTTTCTTGATCATCCTTCAACATTATTTCTGCATCCTTTTCTACAATACAGTCCTCTATACCTTGTCTTACACTAATTGACATCATATAGCCATTTAATCGCTTAGTTTCTACAATAACATAAATCGCTTTTCCAATAGTACCTTTATTGATTTTTTCAAATGTTATTTTCTTCTTTTTTCCGGCTGTAGCCACAGTATTTGGTAATGTTATTTTTTGCCCTATGATAAGGTCTCCCTTATTAGCATCTGTAAGTGCAGTATCACTTTCTATAATTGCGGAAACTGTAGTACCTTTCTTATTTGCTATTTTACTAATATTATCTCCTGAAATTACCGTATATATTTCATTTCCTTGTACTCCTGAAGTGTTTTCCATCTCCACTTCTTCAATCTTTGCTTCTGCAAAGTATACTTTGGTTACCTCTGGACGAATAATGGTTAATGAATTAGTCGTTTTAGCAAAATAAATAAAATCGAATCCTAAACTCAACTCAAAAGCATTAAATAAGCACAAGTTATTAGATAACTAGAGAATAACACAGACAGAAGCATGATGATCGCGCTATCAACGCGAAGTAATTTTCAAATTTAATCCATAGCAATAGCACCCAAACACTCTAAACCTATTGTAGGTAATCCTAAAAAGCTCAAATCAATAATAAAATAGCCTTCTTTATCTTTATTCTCTTTGAAGGAGTTATGAATAACACCTTCAACCGACATTTGTGGAATGCTACCATCTGGATATTGCTTTTCACTTAAATAAATTTTTGTACTCTTTTTATTATAAAACCTCATCCGTAATGTAATTTCATCTAAAGGGATTTTCATCTTAAATTCATACTCTTTTCCATTATAGGACAATGGAATATTAACTACTGAAAAAAAGTTTTCAACAGACTCCTGTCTAAACTCCTTTCCCATGGTAAAAATATTTTCCGATTGCAAATGTTCTTGGTACTTTTAGGAGTATAAACGGCACCATACTCGTCTACAAATTGCTCCTCTTTTCTATTAAAACCATCTACCACTAAATTATCTAACTGAATTGTTGAAAGCTCTTCTAATCGTATAGATTTTAATTGACCTCCACTTTTTATAGTATTAGTTTTGTGTTTTCTAAAAAAGTAGACACAAATAAATAATACTACACTAAAAATAATTCCGATACCAGTCATAAAAATAAATCAGTTTTTACAATTAGAAATAAGCCCTTTTTAGGGGACAAAATTTTTGAATTGTATGAGTAAATATTGTAGCGCTCCGCAAAATCTACCGACTTAGCACAACGAACAAAGTCAAAAAAGCTACACTGAGCGCAAAACAGGAAAGTAATGCAGGACCGGACGTGATACTCTCGCTAGCAAGTCTTTTTCTCCAAAATCTCTCTCCCTAAATATATAAATTTCTCCCCGACAATATTTAAAAATCTAACATCTAAAAAAAAGAAATATTGTTTTAATAAATTAACATCCGGAATATCACTTTTTTTATTGGGGTCAAATTTTACTACGTAAACTACTAAATTTTCTCGTTTAGATAATAAATAACTAATCTTTGTCTCGTTAATGGGAAGACGTGGATAAAATTTATAAGCTATATTTTTATGGCTAAAGGATAATGTTAACTGAGTGCTAAAAAATGTAACGTTCCGCATCACTGAGTCACGGTCATTAGTATCTTCTTCAAAAAAAGCGTTCTATAAAACTTTTCCCTTTTAGCCTACTACTTTCTTTTACTCTGCGTTGCTCTAAAATTTCAGAATTAGAAGTCAAATGTGTATCAACATATTCAACGTTTTTGAAGCCATCAATACTTATTTTTAATAGGTATTGCAAATGAAAAAGACTCCTTCAATAACCCAAACAACCTTCTATCGTTTCTTAAATTTTCTTTTCCCCTTTTATTCTCAACTATTTTATACCAAATAGATAAAAAAATAGAAATAAGAATTGTCATAAATAAAGTGTGCAAAACTCAAATTTTAAATTTAGTTATATAATAGTAAACACTATTGTACACCATTAATCTATGGCGATAGTTTCTCTTAAACCTAATTCATTTTCATAATTATAAAAACCAAAGGAGAGATACCCTCTTATATCATCAGTAATCTTATGTTCAAAAAAAAGAGGTGCTATTTCGCTTTTACTAAGATCATAGACTTTCCGCTCTCTATTTTCTTCTAAATACACGGCATTTTCTAAGAGGCTATTTTTTTCTTTACTTTTAATAAACATTCTATATCCAATGTAAATATCGAAAATCTTTGTTTCATAACTCGAGAATTTTACACCTCTCGGAGGAGGTGCTAATTTATGCTTATCTGTATAAATCAAATACTTACTGGGATTATGAGATCCAGAACCACCTCCGGAATTCATACCAATCCAGTTTGTTTCTATAGTGTTAGAATAATTACTTTTCACCTTAATTCTATAAGGTTTTAATAAAGTTACATATACACTATCAGCCATGGTAAAAGACTCCATAACTTTAAGGGGCGCATCGGTTTTCTCAAAACTTAATTCTACGTTTTCTGTTTGTGCTTTACAGCAGAGTAGTGTTAATACACTTAATACTAGGAATATATTTTTCATAAAAAAGTTTATTCTGAAATAATTGAATCAATTATAGTTATATTTCGGCCATTATGCTTGATTATCTGAAAAATATATGTGAAGTAAACTCCATCATCGAGATCAGAATAATCTGGGTCCAAATTTTCTAAATCATAAACCGTTTTTATTTCACCACTCATTACTTTACAATGAATTGAGGGCAGTATTGGACTCGACAATTGATATCCACATGCTCCACCACTAGGGCTATTTACATAGGCTCTAACCGCATTCAACCCTTTTAGTTTTGCTTGTGCTAAAAAAAGCTTTCCATCTTCTTTAATATCTTTCGCTAATTTTTTGGCTATCGATTTCACAACTATATCTGCAGCAAAAAAACTGCCGACAAAGGAAACGCAGCAGGCATAGCAAATGAAGAAACAGCGCCAATTACACTATTGGGGTTTGGTATAGATAATTTAGAATCACCATCTTTAGGCATCACACTAAATATGGTTTCAGTCATATTTACAAAGTCTAAAATTTTCAATAAAGAACGAGCAACTGTAACTCCTTGTTTTAAAATATTGCCAATATCTCTAGAGTTAAAATATTGAGAAAATGCTTTTTTATTTTTAGCTACTCCTTCACTCCAATCTATATACCTAATATCACTTTTAACTTTAAAATTGGTAGACTCAACAACTTCATACTTTAAAACTTTAGACTTGTTCGTACTTAAATCTATTTGCTCATAAAATATTTGTTTTTTAACAGCATTAATTCCTGCCAAAGTACTAGTATCTTTAATAACTCTTACTTTGGTAGCTACAAAACTTTCTGTAACATTGTTCCAATCAAATTTATGAATGACGGAATTATAATTATTGCCAATATTATTTTCATATTCTAGTGCAAAATTACCTTCTTCACAATGCAATTTAATTGAAGGATTATCAACTAAGCTCAGACGAGTACTATCAATTAAGGAATTGTTTTTATTAAATATTTCAACTATTACTTCATTAATTTCATCCTTTTTTTTAAACAAAAACACTTGGAACTTTCCCTCGGAAATGTTGCACGAATCATACTTAAAAAATTGCTTTTCGAAGCTAATTTCGCCTTCCTTCTTAACTGTTTTTGAGGATACTATACCATTACTAGAATTTGTCGATTTGACATCCTTACAGCCAAGAAAAAGAAGTATCAAAATAATCTTTCCCAACATTAAATATTTGTAGCTAATGTAATTCATAAAATGAAATTGTAAAGCCTAGTTACTACTTCCAATTAGCCTTTGTATAAACTAACTTTAACCAATTGCAGGCTGTAATCACTAATAGAATTAAAAAACACGCTTTTTGCTAATTGCTTATTATAAAAATTCCACATCAGAACGTTTTAAATAACCGCCAGTCACCATTTTACCGTCATAATAAACTTTAACCCAATTGTCACTAATACTTTCTAAGTATGCAATATCTCCTTTAACTAAAAACGCCTTCCTTTTTGTTGCTTCAAACATCTCTGAATAAAAAAAAGTTTTTGACTCTTTAACTTTAATTTTTTTTGATAAATTCCTGATATTAAATTGTTCTATATAATCAAATTTATTAACTATCGCTAATGATTTTAAAGTTTTAAATACACTTTCAGGTAATGCAAAATCGACCATAAAACTAAATTTTTCGGGTTCACCTTGGTAATGAAAATTGTCATCGAATAATTCAGTAATTTCAAAATATCTACTAAAATTAGCACTTACCTCTACATCATCAGTGGTGTATTTTTTTGAAGTATTAATATACCGAACTAATAGCGATCCTGAATCATTTAAACTATTTTTTAATTTCTCCTCACTTGATATTGAATGCGGTTCAAATGAATTTAAAAAGCCCAAATACCCTAAATTAATATTTATACTATCTTCTTTGTGATTAATGAGAATAATATCCAAAGTTCTTTTTCCATTAATTACTTTATAATACTTGTTTTTATTAAAATCTTTGAATTCAGATTCATGCTCCAAATAATAAGAAAAACTTTCCCAAATACCTTGAAAGTCCTTAATATTGCCTTCTTCTTGGTTTTCTTCTGGCTGGTTAACTGTGTTTTTTACAGATTCCGTAATTAGTTGGCTATTTTTCTCTTCAACAGTATTATTCTGTTTACAGGAGAATAATATTCCCATCAGCAAGAAATAGATTGTATTTAAATATATGATTTTTTTCATCTTATTTTTTATGATAAAACCTCAAAAGCTTTTTTAGTAAATCCTTTTCGCATTTCTAAACCATTGTCACCTCCATTTACATCTTTAGTAACTGCTTTTATTGTTGCATTATTATTGCCATTATCGGCTTCCATATTTGTTCCATTCTGCACGTGAGTCCAAATAATCATAGAGGCTTTTATTGCTACATCGACATTGGTTTTCAATAATGAAATATCATCGCCCATAAAATCCTTAGGGTCATCAGGATATAGCTCTTTCCATTTTTTGTCTAAGGCTTTATATTTATTTTTCCCTGTTAAATGAATAAAACCTACACCAAAATAATCAGAGCCATCTTCTGTTGATTTTTTACCATTCTCCATTCTACACCCATATACATAATCAAATAGAGTTTTACTTTGCGTATACGATGACTTTACTGTGTATAATTCTTTAAAAGCGGTATAGTCCCAAGAGGCAACATATTTACCATTTAACAAAACTCTTGTAACCTCAATAGGATTTTCAACATCACGTTTATGACCATACCCTTTTTGAGAATTAGTTGAAGGGTTACTGTATTCACATTCCAATGTAGCATTGTAACCATCTATCAGGTCATGATATTTAAAGGTAAACTTATCTTCAATAGTAGGGTGTTCAATTAATACTTTTCTAAGAAAGGTATTATAAATATTTTTTGCAGAGTAATTATAACTCTCTTTTAAATCTTTTAATTGTCCTGTTTCCGTACCTATCTGTCCCAAGAAATGAGACATCCGATTTAAATTATGAATCTCAAATTCATCACTGTAACTATTAATTGCTTTAGAAACTTCTTCTCTTCTGTCTTTTATAGATTTTGGAAATATTTCTAGAAGCTGTTCTGGGGTGATAGGAAATTTACATCCATTTTTCAATTCAAACCACTGCCCATCAACATCCAACCACCTGTTGGTCACTTTTTCACCTCTGATTTCTCCTTCTTCTGTGTCTCCTAAATATGTTATATTCAGTTTTTCTTGACCATTTATCGTATGTGCGTCTGTAAGTATATATAAAAACGTTTTTTTGTCTGTTTCCTTTTCAAGGGCTTTAATCCAATCCTCTTTTCTCTTAGTGTCATTAGTATCAATAGCAAGTTTAAATATGGCGTGATCTACATAATCATCTTTATTAACAAAATCAGTTTCGCACATACCGCCTATTTTTGTTTTTAGTAACGTATGATAATCATCTTGATCATCCTTCAACATAACATTTTCATCAAGCTCACCAACACATTTTGAAACCCCTTGCCTTATATTAAGCGACATCATGTAGCCATTTAATCTCTTAGTTTCTACAACAACATAAATATCTTTTCCAATAGTACCTTTACTGATTTTTTCAAAAGTAATTTTCTTCTTTTTTTCAGTTGTTGCCACAGTATTTGGCAATGTTATTTTTTGCCCTACGGTAAGGTCTCCCTTATTATCATCAGTAAGTGAAGCATCACTTTCAATAATTGCAGAAACGGTTGTGCCTTTTTTATTGGCTATTTTACTTAAGGTGTCTCCCGATATTACAGTATATATTTCATTTTCTTGTACTCCTGAAGTGTTTTCCACCTCCACTTCTTCAATCTTTGCTTCTGCAAAGTATGCTTTGGTTACCTCTGGACGAATAATGGTTAATGAATTAGTCGTTTTAGTAACACTTGAATAATCGTTAAAAGTAATTGTAGGCATAATCTATTTCTTTTGGGATACTATTTCAAGTTCTATTTTTTGAGTATTGGATGTAATTCTAAAATTTTTCAGAACATCATCAGGTAATACTCCTCCTTTATATTTAAAATCATTAGCATTATCATCTAATTCAATATCAACGGTTTTGCCTACTCCATTTATACTTTTCAACACAAGGTACACGGACTCGCCAAATTCTAATTCATTATTTGGTATTCTTTCTCCATCCAAATCTGTAAAAAATAAATCTTCAATAATTGGATTTCCTTCTTGCACTTCTGGAACCGGAGCCTCTGCAAACGGATTACTAGGGTTCCAAACTTTCTCAAAAATTACATCGCGTACACGTTGTATCCCTGGAGTAATCGTGAGTTCCATTTTAAGCGGATCGTGACCCGTAGCGCTAAATTGTTCTCGTAATCCTACACAATAGCAATTGGCGAATTCAAAATCGAACAATTTACTCAACCCATCTCTTTTAAAGAAACGGATATACCCGTCATAGATTTGATAATCATTCAACATCCATAAATGAAATAAGGCATCGTCACCGGTAGCTTCTATTACAAAGCTTATTTGACCGCCTTCTACCTTTGCTTTAGGCATTCCCCTAGCATCAAGAAGTTGGTGGTATACATAATTACTATTGAGAACATTACGCTGTTCTCCATTGATAAAAAGTTTTGCTAGAAAAGCCATAATCTATTTCTTAGAATTTTGCTGTGCACCCACAAATAGAACTATTTGTTGCGTACAAAATTATGCAGCAAGCTAAAAATAAAATAATTTAACATACCTTCTGTATTTTATTTGTCTTTTACGTTGAAATACACGTAAATTTTCTATACAGCTTAAGTTAGAGTATCAAAAGGAAAGAAAATTAAGGCAACCTTTAAGAGTAGAAACAAAAAAAGCCTCCCAAATTAGGAAAGCCTTTCATCGGTTTTCATATTCTTTTTGCAAAGAATAATTAACCACAACTTGTGCTTTTCACAAAGCACAACACAACAATGCAAATATAGAAAAGGTTTTCTAAATATTGTAACTTGTTTTCCTTTTTTAGTCCTTAGTGGTATACGGGCGTACGATTAAACGAGCCGCTTTATCATAGTTTATATAATTGTAAGCCCAATTAAAAAAGACAATCACTCGGTTTCTAAAACCTACTAATGCCATAAGGTGTACAAACATCCAAATAAACCAAGCTAGAAAGCCTCCAAATTTCAGCTTTTTTAAATCTACGACTGCTTTATTTCTGCCTACCGTAGCCATAGTGCCTTTATCACTATATATAAAAGCCTTTAAGGGTTTGTTTGCTAAGAGATTCTTTAAGTTTTTAGCTAAATTTTCTCCTTGCTGAATAGCGGGTTGTGCTACTTGAGGATGCCCTTTAGGAAAATCTACTGTCTCCATATACGCAATATCTCCAATAGCAAATATATCTTCAAAACCTGCTACTTGGTTAAAAGTATTTACTTTGTACCTATTTAAACGTGCCACCAAACTATCTTCAGTCAACCCTTTTATAGACGCTCCTGTTACGCCTGCACTCCAAATAAAATTTTTAGTTTCTAAGGTCTTCCCATCCTTCAAGGTTACTGTTTTACCATCAAAATCTGACACAATAGTATTTAAGTGTATTTGAACCCCTAATTTATCTAAAAATTCAGTTGCTTTTTTAGATGCAGTTTCACTCATCGGCGGGAGTACTCTTGGGCCACCTTCGAACAGATGAATTTGCATTTCTTGAATATCTAAATGCTTATAATCTTTAGGGAATACATTCTGCTTTAATTCTGCTAAAGCGCCTGCCAATTCTACTCCTGTTGGACCGGCTCCTACAATACAAAAATTAAGCAAAGCTTTACGCTCCGACACCTCTAAAGTATCATCTGCTTTTTCAAAATTCTGCAAGATTAAACTCCGAATATTCAAAGCTTGAGGTACCGTTTTCATCGGCATCGCATTTTTAGCTATATTTTCATTATTAAAGTAATTAGTTTTTGTCCCTGTAGCGATCACAAGATAATCAAAAGATAAAATACCTATAGCTGTTGTAATTTCCTTTTTGACAGGGTCTATATGCTGTACTTCTGCCAAACGGAAATAAAAATTATTTAATTCTTTTAAAATTTTTCGAATGGGGTACGCTATAGAATCGGGCTCTAGTCCACTTGTAGAAACTTGATATAATAAAGGCTGAAATGTATGGTAATTATGACGGTCTATCATTACAATTTGTGCGTCTAAATCTTTAAGTTTTTTTACCAAAGAAATTCCTGCAAAGCCACCACCAATAACAACAATTCTTTTCTGATTGGTATTCGGAAGATTCATAATCTTAATTTTTATCAAAATTAAGGATTCCTATTTGTTTGATGCGTTAATTGAGTTCCTGTAACATAATTTTATGACGACACTAAAAAACCTTTTTTTTTGCATTAAGGCTCATTTCCTTTTTAGGATGTTCTTTAACTAAAAAACAGATTATGTTAAAGAAAAATCGTTTTTTTTACTTTGTTGTTTATGCCTAGATGGGGCACTCATCCCTAATTCTGGAATAACTAAAAGCGGAATTTGTGCATGAAAAGCTAATTGTTTCACTACAGATTCTCTTGTTAATTTCTCCATATAACTATGTTGATAATTCAACATTGCTAGTAGATGAATATCTAGTTCATTAGCAAATATTTCTAAGGTTTTTGATACTGAGTTTACTTCTGATACGGTATGTACATAATGCGCTACTTCATGAAAGTATTTACGCAGCATATTTAGGTTAAATTGCTGTAACTCTGTAAGCGCTTTTATCTCATGTTGCACATGTACGATTCTTAATACAGAATTGAATGTTTTAGCAAGACTTATGATGGGTTCTAATTCTGACTGTGAGTAGAATCTATTAAAATCTGTTGCAAAAGCAATCTCCGTTGGCGTTTCAAATTCAAAATATTCAGGAATAGCCAATACAGGACAATTTCTAACAGTTTTAATTACTTTTACCGCACTACTTCCCATAAATACTTCTGACACCCTAGAAGTACCTTTAGTACCAAGAATAACAACATCCATATCATATTCGTCTACCATCTGTTTAACTTGGTCGGTTAACAAACTAAACGAGGAAACCGTTACAAACTTATGTAACGAATTTGTGTAATTCGTATGGATTTTATTTAAAACAACAGTTAACCCTTCCTTAGAATAACTTTCTGCAAGAAAACTTTCTCCTTGTAAAGTACTTGCCATAAACCGACTATTAGAAATAGCTGGTGTATACGTATTCAACAAATAAAAAGTACAAGCTTCCTCTTTATACAACTCAATAGCATACGTTATAGCATTCCACGCATTGCTGGAAAAATCTGTAGGAAGAAGAATATTTTTCATTTGATTGGTTTTAATCTTGAGGTAAAAATAGAAGAAGAAGAAAAGTAAAACTATGATAATTATCAGGTTAATTTCCTAAGCAATTGAGCAGGAACTATTTACTTATTCATTAAATCTAAGAGTGCTATTTCATCAATAATCGCAATTTTCTTGCCCGCTGTTTTAATGAACTTCTCCTTTTTAAATTCTGATATGATTCTGATGCAAGACTCCGTAGCTGTTCCTACAATATTTGCAATTTCTTCGCGAGAAAGTGATACGTTGAGGAAACCTTCATTATCTACTCCAAAACTATTTTTCATGTATAAAAAAGCTTCTGCTACACGTTGTTTTACAGATTTATGAGACATGTTGATAATAACGTCATCGGCTTCTTTTAAATCATGCGCCATATGCCGAAGTACCTCTACCGCAAAATTAGGATTTGTATGTAAGGTATTCATAATTCCTTCTTTTGGAATAAAACACACCTGAGTAGTACTTACTGCCGTAGCACTTAAATTGGCAGACTCTTCTGATATGACAGAACGTTGTCCAAGGAGGTGTCCTTTGGTTGCTAATTTTACAATTTGATCTTTTCCGTTTGAACTAAGCTTCGATAATTTAGCAACACCATCACGAATACAAAAAACTCCGTTTAGCTTTTCGCCCTCTTTAAAAATAGATTCTCCTTTTTTAACAATCTTAGTGCTTTTAGAATCAGAAACTCGTTTCAATTCTTCTTTACTCATTGCTCTTAAGGCATTAAACTTCCTAATAGCACATTGTTCACACCGTACTTCTATTTCCTCAACCATAATTATAAAATTACCTGATGCTACAAAATTAGCGCTAAACAAGATTTTTAAACATGACAAAAGTCATATATTTAATACCCCTTATAATTCATCTTTGCATTGGGTATAAAGCAAATGATTATGAGTACAAATGATTGCTATCACTG
This sequence comes from Cellulophaga algicola DSM 14237, assembly GCF_000186265.1. Taxonomy (NCBI): domain Bacteria; kingdom Pseudomonadati; phylum Bacteroidota; class Flavobacteriia; order Flavobacteriales; family Flavobacteriaceae; genus Paracellulophaga; species Paracellulophaga algicola. The sequence continues at coordinate 2,228,670 of NC_014934.1, read as the reverse complement.
TGGTGATGATTGCACTGCAACGCCACTGTTTTTTGACGAAAAAACATTTTGCTGTAATGGGTGCAAAACTGTTTATGAAATTTTCTCTAGTAATGATCTATCCTATTATTATGACTTACAGTCTGCTGCCGGTAGTACGCCAAAAGTAATTGAAGGAAAATATGATTTTCTAGATACAGAGAGTATTGTAGAAAGACTCGCCGAATTTACCGATAATCACCTTCAAATTGTAAACTTATACATCCCGAATATTCATTGTAGTTCGTGTATTTGGATCCTAGAAAATTTAAACAAACTAAACCCTAACATTAGCAGTTCTCAAGTAGATTTTCCTAAAAAAATGCTTCGGATTACCTATTCCACAGAAAAGTCGTCCTTAAAAGCTATTGTTTTACTCTTAGCACATATTGGATATGAACCTTATATTTCCTTAGATGATTATGACAATAAAAAGAAATCTATAGACCGGAGTTTACTTTACAAGCTAGGCATTGCAGGTTTTGCCTTTGGAAACGTTATGTTTTTATCCTTTCCAGAATATTTTGATTTATCGAGTAATAAAACTAACGGCGGCGATTTTTGGTTGAACCAATATGAAGGCCTTTTTAGATGGCTGATGTTTAGCTTTTCGTTACCTGTAGTATTTTATGCTGGAAGAGATTATTTTATCTCTGCTTATAAAGGCTTACGTTCTAAATTATTAAATATTGACGTTCCCATTGCTCTGGGTATTTTGGTGCTATTTATACGCAGTACCCTAGAAATTATTTTTGATTGGGGACCTGGATTTTTTGATAGCTTAACAGGCCTCGTTTTCTTCTTACTTCTGGGTAAATTTTTTCAGCAAAAAACCTATTCTTTTCTTTCTTTTGAACGCGATTATAAATCTTATTTTCCCATTGCGGTCACTAAAATTTTGCCTAATGGTACAGAAGAAACTACCCAGATCCATACCATTAAAAAAGGAGATCGCTTGCTGCTTAGAAATGAAGAACTAATTCCGGTAGATGGTATTCTCATTACTGGAAATGGTAAGATTGACTATAGTTTTGTTACTGGTGAATCTGAACCTGTCTATAAGAATTCTGGAGATAAGATTTTTGCAGGCGGAAAACAATTACATGGCGCTATTGAAATGGAAGCCTTAAAAACTGTTTCACAAAGTTACCTTACACAATTATGGAGTAATGCTGTTTTTCAAGAAGACAAAACCAGTAAATTTCAAACCATTACAGATAGCATTGGAAAGCGCTTTACCATTTTTGTGCTAAGCATTGCATTTACCGCTACTGCTTTTTGGTTATTTTATGATAGCAGCAAAGCGCTAAATGTATTTACGGCTGTGCTTATAATTGCCTGCCCATGCGCTATTGCTCTAGCATCACCTTTTACCCTAGGAAACATGCTACGCATTTTTGGCCGAAATAAATTTTACTTAAAGGATACGCAAACTATTGAACAGTTAGCACAAATTGATACGGCTATTTTTGATAAAACAGGAACCATTACAACTGCGAAAAAAAGCACGGCAACCTATGAAGGCCTAGAACTTACGGAAGAAGAAGAATCCTTATTAAAAAATACCTTAAGAGCATCTAACCATCCTTTGAGCCGTAGTTTATATGACCTGCTTTCTGCTCAAAATATCGTTACTCTGGACGAATTTGAGGAACATGTAGGTAAAGGAATTTTTGGTGCAAGCAATAATAGTGAAATAAAGGTGGGCTCCGCTAGTTTTGTAGGTAAAGAGAACCAAAATAAAATAGAACATACCGCTGTACATATCAGCAGCAATTCAGCCTACAAGGGCTGCTATATTTTTAAAAATCAATATAGAGCAGGTATTTCAGAACTCTTTAAAGCCATGAGTGAAACCATACAAGTGGCTATCCTTTCTGGTGATAATGAAGGAGAGAAAAAGCGATTGGAAGCCTTACTTCCTAAATTAACGCCATTATACTTTAATCAAAAACCCGAACATAAATTACAATTCATAAAATCATTACAAGAGCAGGGTAAAAAAGTAATGATGGTAGGCGATGGTCTAAATGATGCTGGTGCCTTAGCACAAAGTAATGTAGGTATTGCGATCTCTGAAAATGTAACGATATTTTCTCCTGCTTGTGATGGTATTTTAGATGCCACAAAATTTGAAGAATTATACAGCTATATACTCGCTTCTAAAAAAGCGATGAAAATTATAAAATGGAGTTTTGTACTCTCATTAGCCTACAATGCCGTAGGACTTTATTTTGCGATTACAGGACAATTAGAACCCGTCATTGCGGCCATATTAATGCCCTTAAGTTCTATTAGCATCGTAGCCTTTACAACAATTGCCACCAATATTTTAGGCAAAAAATTAAAATAAAGTCAATAACCTGACAAAAGTCATATTTTAGATTTTGTCATCCCCGTAGTTTTGCATAAGAATTCAGGTAGGTATGAGTGTTATTTATATTTTATTAGCAATTAGTATCAGTATTGCTGTTGTCTTTTTTATCGCTTTTATCGTTTCGGTAAAAAGCGGTCAGTATGACGATTCCTATACGCCATCAGTACGTATGCTTTTTGAAGATGAGTTAGTTAAAAAGACTCCTAAAGAAACCGAAGAATCAATCCAACTAAATAAAAGTTTAAACAATTAATTATGGAATTACAGCAGTTTTATTACGACAATAAAGTCGTTAAAAAATTCCTCTACGCAACCATGTTCTGGGGAATTGTAGGTATGTCAGTAGGGCTACTCTTGGCGCTCATGTTTCTATTTCCAAATTTAACGGATGGTATTTCATGGTTAAGTTTTGGCCGTTTAAGACCACTACACACCAATGCCGTAATTTTTGCTTTCGTAGGAAACGCCATTTTTGCGGGGGTTTACTACTCTACGCAACGATTGCTGAAAGCGCGTATGTATAGTGATTTTTTGAGTAATTTTAATTTCTGGGGGTGGCAACTAATTATTGTCGCTGCAGCCATAACATTACCTTTAGGGTATAGCTCATCAAAAGAATACGCAGAATTAGAATGGCCTATAGATATTGCTATTGCTGTAGTTTGGGTTGCTTTTGGAGCTAACCTCATCGGAACCATGATTAAAAGAAGACAACGTCACTTGTATGTTGCTATCTGGTTTTATTTAGCAACCTTTGTAACGGTTGCCGTACTTCATATTTTTAATAGTTTAGCCTTACCCGTAAGTGCATTTAAAAGTTACTCTGTTTATGCAGGTGTACAAGATGCTTTGGTACAATGGTGGTACGGACACAATGCCGTAGCGTTTTTCTTGACAACACCGTTTTTAGGATTGATGTATTATTTTGTTCCTAAAGCTGCGAACAGACCTATATATTCTTATAAACTTTCTATAGTTCACTTTTGGTCTTTAATATTTATATATATCTGGGCAGGACCACACCATTTATTATATACCGCATTGCCAGAATGGGCACAAAATTTAGGAGTAGCCTTTTCTATTATGTTATTAGCACCATCTTGGGGTGGTATGATCAACGGTCTATTAACTTTAAGAGGAGCTTGGGATAAAGTTAGAACAGATCCTACCCTTAAATTTATGGTGGTTGCAATTACCGGTTACGGTATGGCTACTTTTGAAGGACCACTACTTTCTCTAAAAAATGTAAATGCTATTGCTCACTTTAGTGATTGGATTATTGCCCACGTGCATGTTGGTGCATTAGCTTGGAATGGGTTCTTAACATTTGGTATGATCTATTGGATGGTTCCTAAAATGTTCAAAACAAAATTAGCCTCTATTAGTTTAGCTAATTTTCACTTTTGGATAGGTACACTAGGTATTATTCTTTACACCTTACCAATGTATGTAGCTGGTTTTACACAAGCTTTAATGTGGAAAGAATTTAATCCAGACGGCACATTAGTATACGGTAATTTCCTAGAAACGGTAACAGAGATAATGCCCATGTATTGGATGCGTGCTATTGGTGGTACCATGTATATTATTGGTGCATGTGTTATGATTTACAACGTGGTGCTTACCATAAAAGCAGGTACTAAAGTTGAGGATGAATTAGCCGAAGCTCCTGCATTAACTAAAGTTTCTAAGAAAAGAACATCTGGCGAAGGTTTCCACACTTGGTTAGAACGTAAGCCTATACAATTAACCATTTTAGCAACAGTAGCTATCTTAATTGGAGGGGCTGTACAAATTATTCCGACCATTTTAGTAAAATCTAACATACCAACAATAACAAGTGTAAAACCATATACGCCTCTAGAATTAGAGGGTCGCGATTTATACATTAGAGAAGGTTGTGTTGGGTGTCACTCACAAATGGTAAGACCCTTTAGAAGTGAGGTAGAACGTTATGGCGAATATGCTAAAGCAGGAGAGTTTGTCTATGATCATCCATTCTTATGGGGGAGTAAACGTACGGGTCCAGATTTATTACGTGTAGGTGGCAAGTACTCAGATAACTGGCACTTAAACCATATGTATGATCCACAAAGCACCTCATCAGGTTCTATTATGCCATCCTATTCTTGGTTAATAAGAGATAAACATGACCGAAGTAATATTCAAGGTAAAATGGAAACTATGGTCACCCTAGGGGTTCCTTATACCGAAGATGAAATTGCGAATGCCGAAAAGAATATGGACGAGCAAGCAAGCAAAATAGAACAGAATTTATATGCTGATCCTGACTTTGCAAAAACGTATGAAGCGGATAAGAAATATGCAAAAGAAAACGGAGCGGATTTCACTGAAATGAAAGATCGTGAAATTGTTGCTATGATCGCCTATTTACAACGCTTAGGTACCGATATTAAAATAAAAGAAACAGGAGAATTAATTCCGGAAAAATAACTAAAAAACTGAATATGAAGAGGTCGTTTACGCTAATAAACACCTCTTAATATTCTTCTAAATCACAAGAAATCATGTTTAAATTTGTAAAAGGTTACATGGAAACTATTGATGGTGTAGCTATCTATCCTATCATATCCTTATTGATTTTCTTTATCTTTTTTGTAGTGCTTTTTGCGTGGGTTTTTACCGCCTCAAAGGAATACATAAGTGAAGTTAGTGAATTACCAATTGAAAATGACAACCAATAAAATTACGTATTATGAAAAATAAATCACTTTGGTGGATAAGAGTCCCAGTGCTATTCTTCCTCATCTTCGGGTTAATGGAATATTTTATTGATTCTGGAAAACAACCCGCAATTATAGCCTACCCTATTACGCAGTTTTTTATGGCAATGGTGCTAATTATTCTAATTGCGATAGAGCTCATTTTAAGTGCTATTGAAAACGTTATGTTTCAAACCTTATCAGAAGAAGCAAAAGAGCGTTACTTAGTTACGAAAACTGAGAAATGGGAATGGCAATGGGGTAAAAAAGTCTATAAGAAAATGTTAGGTTCTAAACCAATGGAAGCAGAAAGCGAAATTGTTCTAGATCATAATTATGACGGAATTAGAGAACTAGATAACAAATTACCACCATGGTGGGTGTATATGTTCTATGCAAGTATTGTTTTCGCAATTATTTATATGCTTCGTTTTCACGTTTTTAATGATTATAACCAAATCACAGAATATGAACAGGAAGTAGCTGAAGCAAATATGGCAATTGAAGAATACAAAAAAACGGCTAAAGATCTTGTAGACGAGAGTACCGTAGTATTATTAGCAGATGCTGGAGATCTTAGTGCTGGTAAGAAAATATTTGAATCTAACTGTGTTGCTTGCCATATGGCAGATGGTGGTGGTGGTATTGGCCCCAATCTAACAGATCAGTACTGGATTCTAGGGGGTGGTATTAAAAATGTTTTCCACACCATATCTGAAGGTGGTAGAGATGGTAAAGGAATGATTGCTTGGAAGCAAACGCTGAAACCAGCCGAAATTGCACAGGTAGCCAGTTATGTTTTACAAGAAATAAATGGGAAAACGCCTGCTAACCCAAAAGCTCCCGATGGAGATATTTGGGTAGACCCAAATGCAGCTGCTCCTGCTACAGAAATTCAAGAGCAAGTTACTGATTCAACCAGCGTAGTAATGAATTAATTTATTGGTTAAAACAGTTTAAATACTAAAAAATGGCTCAAGACACTGAAAATTTTAGAGATTCAATAGGTACTATTAACGAAGACGGTAAAAGAGCTTGGATTTTTCCTAAAAAACCAAGCGGTAAATTTTATCAGTATCGTAAATATGTAAGTTATATCCTTTTGATATTTCTAGTTGCTGCTCCATTTGTGAAAATAAATGGAAATCAGTTTTTAATGTTTAACGTTCTGGAAAGACGCTTTAATATTTTCGGATTTCCGTTCTGGCCACAAGATTTTCATCTCTTCGTTGTTTCAATGATTATTGGTGTCATCTTTATTGCTTTGTTCACTGTTGCTTTTGGTCGTATTTTCTGCGGATGGATGTGTCCTCAAACCATTTTTTTAGAAATGGTTTTCCGTAGAATTGAATTTTGGATTGATGGAGATCGTGGAGCACAAATAAAATTAGAACGCCAAGAATGGAATGCTGACAAAATAAAAAAACGGGTGTTAAAATGGATCATCTTTTTTATTATTTCATTCTTAATCGCTAATGTATTCTTAGCTTATTTAATTGGTAGCGACCGCTTAATAGAATATGTTACTGATGGTCCTAGCCAACACATAAGTACCATGATTTCTTTATTGATATTCACGGCTGTGTTTTATTTTATTTTTGCTTGGTTTAGAGAGCAAGTATGTATCATTGCTTGTCCTTATGGTAGAATGCAAGGTGTTTTATTAGACAACAAATCTATTGTTGTAGCCTACGACCATAAAAGAGGTGAAAGTGAAAATGGACGTAAAAAATGGCGTAAAAATGAAGATCGAGAAGCCTTAGGAAATGGCGATTGTATTGATTGTTTTCAATGTGTAAATGTGTGCCCAACAGGAATTGATATTAGAAATGGTACGCAGTTAGAATGTGTAAACTGTACCGCTTGTATTGACGAGTGTGATTCCATAATGGAAAAAGTAGACCTACCAAAAGGATTAATACGGTATGCCAGTGAAGATGAAATTGTTAAAAAAGAAAAATTTAAATTTACCCCTAGACTAAAAGGATATTCCGCAATCCTTGTAATCCTTACTGGAGTTTTAATCGGGATGTTATTTTTAAGAAACGATTTAGAAGCCAATATTTTTAGATTACCAGGGCAACTCTATGAACATAAAGAAGGAAATATCATTAGTAATGTGTATACCTATAAGTTACTAAACAAAACCAATGAAGATATTAATGATGTGCATTTTGAATTGCTATCTCATAAAGGTACTATTAAATTAGTGCGTCATGAAGATTTTGCCGTTTATGCACAGAAATTAGCGGAAGGAACCTTGTTTATAGAGATTAATAATAGTGCCGTAAAAACCGATAAAGAAAAATTAAAAATTGGCGTGTATAGCGGTGATGAATTAATTGAAACAACAACGACTGCTTTCTTAGCTCCTAGGAGTTATAAGTAAGGGGTTGATGGTTGATGGTTGATGGTTGATGGTTGATGGTTGATGGTTGATGGTTGATGGTTGATGGTTGATGGTTGATGGTTGATGGTTGATGGTTGATGGTTGATGGTTGATGGTTGATGGTTGATGGTAATTTCAAAAAATCGACCTTAAAAAACAAGAATTAAAAAATAAATTACAAGTTCTTTTATGGCCTGCAACAAAACATAAATAGCCTCAAGAACTAATACTAAAAACTAAGTAGTACGTAACGCAAATAAAAAATATCATGAAAATAAATTGGGGAACAGGTATCGTAATTGCTTTTGCTTGCTTTATAAGCTTTATTCTTTTTTTTGTAATTCGCATGAATATAGATCATAAAGCTGGTCATGATTTAGTGACGGAAGAATATTACCAAGCAGAACTTGGCTTTCAAAAAGAAATTGATGCTGAAAACAATGCGAACGATGATGCTAAAAATATTGAAGTTAAAAAAACACCAGAAGGCTTAGTCATTACCTTTCCTAAAAATATAGATAATAAAGCCGTTAAAGGCATAGTGTCCCTATACAGACCTTCTAATAAACACCTGGATTTTGACTTTCCAATAAGTCTATCCGACTCACATTTGCTCGTACCTGACAAACGTTTGTTAGAAGGTCGCTGGGACATTAAAATTTCTTGGAAATACCAAGACAAAGCATACCTACATAAAGAAAAAATAACCTATTAAATGTTTATATCAGCAATCATATTAGGCCTTATGGGTAGTTTTCACTGCGTAGGCATGTGCGGACCCATTGCTTTTATGCTCCCTGTTGATAGAACAAGCAACATTAAAAAATTCTCACAAATATTCATCTATCACCTTGGGCGGCTATTAGCGTATGGAACTTTAGGATTAGTTTTTGGCTTACTAGGCAAAGGCTTATTTGTCTTTGGAATGCAACAAAAACTATCTATTGCTATTGGTGTACTCATGATTATTGTAGTACTATTGCCTCACAAATTCATTAGTACATACAATTTCTCTAAGCCTATGTATAAGCTTATCGGAAAGGTGAAAAGTAGGTTAGGTAAAGAGCTACAGAAAAAAACAGCTGATACATTTATCACTATTGGTTTTCTCAATGGTTTTCTTCCTTGTGGCTTAGTTTATATGGGTCTTTTTGGGGCCATTGCCATGGGAAGTCCTTTAAAAGGGGCACTATACATGGTATTGTTTGGGGCTGGCACTATCCCTTTGATGACTACGGCCATCTATTTTAGTAGTCTTTTAAAAGGGGCTGCAAAGCAAAAAGTACAAAAATTAATTCCTGTTTTTGTGGTTCTAATAGGCGCTTTATTCATTTTAAGAGGATTAGGGCTCGGTATTCCTTACGTATCACCAAAGCCAGTAACCGAGGTAGTATCTTCCAATCTTGAATGCCACAATTAAACACCATCTTACTTAAAGAATAAAAATAATGCTACAGAAAGAAATAGAAAATAGAGCTGATGTTAGCGTATTGGTCCGAAGCTTTTACGCAAAAGTACGAGTAGACAAAGTACTTGGCCCCATATTTAATGGCATTATTACCGACTGGGAAACCCATCTAGAGCTATTAACAGATTTCTGGGAGACACAGTTGTTTCTAAAACGCAAGTACCACGGTAATCCGATAAAGGCACATAATGAGGTTGACAAAAAAATGAACTATGGAGTTACTCCTGAACATTTTGGTTTATGGCTTAATCTATGGTTTGAAACTATTGACGAATTATTTACAGGAGACACGGCTTTCATTGCCAAAAATAGAGCTAGACAAATGAATACCATGCTTTATATGAAAATGTTTGAGAATAGACCTAAATAAAAAGGAGCACTACTTAAAGTGCTCCTTTTAGAATTGACAAACAAATCAACTGTATTAAATTTTAAACGTTACCACTGGTATTGTTGAGTGGTTTGCTACATCTTCTCCTATGCTTCCCATAAAGAAGTGAGCTATTCCTTTTCTACCGTGAGTGGGAATCCCTATTAAATCTACTCCTTGAGTTTCTGCATAATTAATCACGCCCATTTCAACAGTGTAATCATTATATATTTTTACGTCTATAGTTTCTTTACCAATAACTGCTGAAAATTTCTCTATTTTAACTGTGATATCTTCTGTACTCAAGAAATTATCTCCTGGAGTATTGATATATACAATATGAAGGTCTACAGAAAACTGATCTGCGATATACTTAGCACGTTGATATGCATTTACATTTTCTTCCTTTAAATCGCATGCGAAAACCATAGTTTTAGGTGTAAACTCATCTAACCTATGCTTAATTACTAGAACTGGTATGTCTGAATTACGAACAACTTTCTCCGTATTAGAACCTACAAAAATTTCCATTACTCCATCCGTACCATGAGAGCCCATAACAATCATGTCTGCATTGTTTGCCTCAGCAACTTCATTTACCTCACTAAAAACTTTAAAATGTTTAATAATTGGTTTTACTTCAACACCTTTCAAAAAAGGTTTGTTTAAAAATTCTGCAAAACGTTTTTCTGCCATTTTTATTAAAAAAACAGTTTGTTCTGGATGTGCACCTTCTGTAGATGTAATATATGCTTGATTTAATTCTAGCATATGCAGCGCAAAAATTTTAGAGTTGTGCTTTTTTGCTAATGAAGCCGCAACTTTTAAAGCATTCTCCGATTGTATCGAAAAATCTATTGGTACAATAATGTTTTTCATAGTTTATAATTAAGAGGTTAAATTTATATGGTCATAGAAAACAACCTAGTTTCAGGTGCTTTCCGTTGTAAATGCATATCAAAAGCCATACAGATATTCCTAATAAATGGCCTTCCCTTTTCTAATACCTTAATCTTATAAGAATCAATCTGAAGCAAATCATCAGCTTGCATCTCCATTAATTTATCAAAAGAAGAATTTAAATCTAAAAGCCCAATTTCTTCTGTAGTAAATTCGGTTTCGAATCTGCACATTAAATTTAGAATATGTTTTCTAATTATAGAGTCTTCATCCGTTAAAATATGACCTCTATAAATAGGAATGATAGCATTCCCGACAAGATGCTCATATTCTTCTAAGCCTTTAACATTTTGAGCAAAACTATACCAGCTATCACTAATACTAGAAGCTCCCAAACCTATCATTAATTGTGTTTTAGAACTCGTATATCCCATAAAATTCCGGTGTAATGCTCCATTTTCCATCGCTTTAAACAACGTGTCAGTTTTTAACGCAAAATGATCCATTCCTATTTCTTCATACCCCACTTGGGCCAATAGTTTTTTTCCCGATTCATACTGCATACGTTTTTCTTCTGCCGTAGGCAAATCATGATCATTATAACCTCGCTGACCATTCCCTTTTAACCACGGCACATGGGCATAGCTGTAGAATGCCAAACGATCTGGCATTAACTCTTTTGTTTTTAAAATGGTTTGTTCTACATCTGCAATGGTTTGGTGCGGAAGACCAAAAATAATGTCATGACCTATAGAAGTATACCCTATATCGCGAGCTGCATCTGTAACATTCTTTACGTTTATAAAAGGTTGCTCTCTATGGATAGCCTTTTGTACTTTTTCATTATAATCCTGAACACCAAAACTTACTCGTCTAAAGCCTACATTATATAAAGCTTGCAAATGTTCTCTTGTGGTATTATTAGGATGACCTTCAAAACTAAATTCATAATTAGCGGCTTTATCTGCTATTTTAAAAATTCCTTTAATCAAGTATTCTAAATTCTCCGCAGAAAAAAAAGTTGGCGTACCGCCTCCTAAGTGAAGTTCTTTTATCTTAGGTTTTTCAGAAAACAAATTGCAATACAATTGCCATTCCTTAAGCACCGTTTGTAAGTAAGGCACTTCTACTTCATGACGCTTAGTAATACGTTTATGACACCCACAAAAAGTACACATACTTTCGCAAAAAGGCAAATGAATATACAAGCTAATCCCCTCAGAGCTGTTACTCTCTTCAAAACTTTGAATTAAAGTGGATTGCCATTTTTTTCCTGAAAATTCATAAATATCCCAATATGGAACCGTTGGGTAACTTGTATATCTAGGACCTGGAACGTTATATTTTTGAACTAATGTGCACATTGGTATTGTATTTAATACAAACCTACTGTTGTATTAAAAGAAAAAATATGATAATTGTCAGGTTAAACTTTATAGTATTACCTAGTTTTAAAGACCCCAGCTCATTTTCAGTACTTAAAAGCTCACAGCAGTAAAAATTAGAACGCAAATAAAATAATTATCAACAATTGCAATATTGATGTTATAGAATTCAATCTGGTCGCTACAAAATAAATTTAAGCTTTACCTTTACCAGAACATTATCCTTAACCACTTTACAAACAGTAGACCATCATGGAACGCAACAACCTATATCCCATTTTTTTAAAAGTCTCTAATTTAGAGATCCTTATTGTAGGTGGAGGAAATGTAGCCTTAGAAAAACTCACTTTTTTATTAAAGTCTAGTCCTGATGCGAATGTAGAAATGGTTTCTCCTATGTTTAGAGAAGAAACTATAGCCTTAGCAGAGAAGTTTGCAATTAAAATGAATGTTACCCCGTATGATAAGAGCTTCCTAGAAAACAAGCATATGGTGGTAGCTACGACGGATAATATTCCAGTAAACGAGCAAGTGTACCACGATTGTAGAGCACAAAACATACTTGTTAATGTTGCTGATAACCCACCCTTTTGCGATTTTTATATGGGAGGTATCGTCACCAAGGGTAATGTAAAAGTTGCCATCTCTACCAACGGAAAATCGCCAACCACAGCAAAGCGATTACGTCAATTTTTTGAGGATGTTATTCCTGATAATATTGATGACTTAGTTAAAAACTTGAATGAATTTAGGAAAACTATAAAAGGAGATTTTGAAGAGAAAGTAGAAACTTTAAATGAGTTTACAAAAGGTCTCGTAAACAAAAAGGATGCAAAATAAAATGATCCACGCTTAGCCTAAAGAATCTATTTCTTGCGCCAATGCTTTAATTTTCAAGGCTTTTTCAAAATGATCTAATTTATGCTCCATGATCCACCATTGAGCGACCTCTAGTAAAAGTTTTGGATTGTCGTTTTTATTTGCAAAAAAGGCGTAAAAAGAAAGTCCGACATTTGAACCCTTTTTTTCAATCTTATCATCACAAACTGCTATTATTTTTTTCTTTATTGCTTCGGTCATTCTAAACTAATTTTTGAGTCTACTTTTAATACTATTAAAAGTAGGATGATAAATCTGTATTTGATTTAATTTGACTTACGCATGATTCGGTTAAAGGTTTTTCTAGAAACTTAACTACCTGCGGGTATCCATTAGCTTTTTCACGATCAGAAGAATCAATTGATGACGTAAGAATGACAACTTTAATTGCTGGTTTAATACAATTTTCACTCAATGCTTCTAGAAGCTCCCACCCATTCATTACAGGCATATTTATATCTAGAAAAATTAAGAATAAGATGTCTTCATCTTTCTTTTCAAGAATATAATCTAATGCTAAAGCGCCATTTTCGAACATTAGTTGTTCTGGAAAGTTACACTTAGTTAGTATGTTGTTATGTAGATACTGTCCTATAGGATCATCATCAACGAGTAATATCTCCAAAATCATAACTAGTATTATTAATTTCTATTTTAGAAGCTTTATCAGAGATATCTCTAATAATTTCATCTAATTCATCTGCAGAATTTAGCAGCTCTTTGTAAATAAAACTTTTATCCTCATCCGCCAGCTTAGTGTCTCGCTCCAAAATCTTAATTAACCCCATTAATCTAGCTAATGGCGCTCTAACCACATGAGACTGTACCCATGCAATTTCTTTTAACTTATCATTTTGGTCTATAATCGCTTTTATATAATTTACACGATCTGTAACATCATTCGCTAGAATAATACGAACTGTTTTGCCAATTCGCGAGATAAGATTACTCGTGATTTCAACTTCTATTACAGTTCCATCCTTTTTCTGGTGTCTAAAAAAACCTTTTATCTTACCTTCTTTATCTCCTGGATTATCATTTAAAATCTTCATGAGATTAGAAACTTCTTCCTTTGGCCTAATATCTTTAATCGTCATTTTTAAAAACTCCTCATAAGAATAGCCATAATGATCTGTTGCAGCATCGTTCACATCTAAAAACAGTAACGTATCTAAATCATAAATCCACATAGGTTGCGGACTTAAATGAAATAAATCTATATACCTTTTTTCTGATTGTTCTAACTGCAGCAGGTATTTACCCCGCTCAATATTATATCGCACACTTTTATAAAGAGTCAGCGCTGTAAGCTCATCTTTAATTAAATAATCTGATACCCCTAAGTGTAATGAATCTATACTAAATTGGATATCTGAATATCCTGTAAGCACTACAATGGGCCTCTTTTTTCCTATTTTAACTATTTCATGAATTAGCGCTATCCCATTTTTATCTGGCAATGATAAATCTAAAAATATAATGTCTAATTTTTGAGTATCATCTAGCAAAACCTCAGCTGCCTCTTTAAAACTGGTAGCGGAGATAATGTTAGGATTTAAAATCTGGTCTCTTAAATATTCTTGAAAAATATAAAGATCCCCAGGGTTATCCTCAATAATTAGTATGGAGTATGTAAATTTATCTTTAATCATGAAAAACTATTAAGGCAATTTTACAATATTGATCCAAAAATTTTCTATTTGCGAAACTGCAGACATAAAATCTGTTGGCTCTACTGGCTTAGTAATGTAACAGTTTACATAATGTGAATACGCCTTTTTAATATCTAATGCTGAAGATGATGTCGTCAACATTATAATAGGAATATGCTTATAGGTACTATCTGATTTTAAAATTTGAAGTACTTCATGTCCATTTTTCTTAGGAAGATTTACATCTAATAAAATCAGGTCTGGTGTTTTTTCATTTACAAAATTTCCTTTTTTGAAAACAAAATTTATGGCCTCTTCCCCGTCGTTAACTACTTTTAAGGTGTTGGTTATTTTACAACTCTCTAGTGCTTCCGTAGTTAATAAAACGTCGCCTTCATTATCTTCTACTAACAATATGGTAATACTTTTCATATAGAGGTTTGGTTAATTTTCTTCTTTACTAATAGTAAAATAAAATGTTGTCCCAGTGCCTTTTTCACTCTCCAACCAAATTTTACCTTTTAAGTTTTCAATAATTTTTTTTACTAATGCCAAACCAATACCAGTACCATTGTATTGGTTCCTACCATGTAAACGCTGAAATATAACGAATATTTTATCAAAATACTCAGAATCTATCCCTATTCCGTTATCTGATACGGAAAATTTATGATGGCTAGCTAACTCCTCATAAGTAACTTCAACAACAGGTTTAGCACCTTCTTTTTGGTATTTTAAAGCATTTCCTATTAGATTTTGAAAAAGTTGCTGTACAAGTAAACTATAACTATTAATTGTAGGAAGCGTAGGAATAATTATGGTAGCTTCTTTTTCTAGGGTTTCTTGCTGAAAAATTTGAGAGACCTCTTCTAGCAGCACATTTAAATCTACTGGTATCAATTCTTCTTCAGATTTCCCTACTCTTGAGAAATCTAATAGATCTAAAATTATTTGACGCATTCTTTTCGCACCATCTACCGCAAAATGAATGTATTTCTGCCCTTCCTCTTCAATAACATGATTGTATTTTTTCTCGAGCAATATTAAAAAGCTAGAGATCATACGTAAAGGCTCTTGTAGGTCATGAGATACTACATACGCAAATTGTTCTAACTCTTCATTATACCGTAGAAGCTCTACGGCTTGGTTTTCTAAATGGTTGTTTAATTTTTGCAGTGAAGCTTCATAGTCTTTTTGATCTGTAATATCTTGTACTGCACCAACAATACGAATAACTTCTCCACGATCATTCTTCATTACACTACCTCTATCTATAACAAAAGCATAATCGCCATTACTTTTTAAATAGCGGTATTCACAATTAAAATATTCTTGCGTTTTTAATTCTATTAATCCAGTTATTAATTCTAAAATCTTAGGCTTATCTTCTGGATGAATACGGCCTATCCAAATTTCTGGATTGCTATTCTCCTCACTTTTAGAATAACCAAATAATTCAAAATAGCCCGCTCCATGAAAAACCACATTATTTTTTAAATCCCAATCCCAAATACCATCATTAGTAGCTTCCGCTACTTTTTCAAAACGTTCATTGGCTCTTTTAATATCTTCAATGGCTTGTAACTTTTCAGTAACATCTTGTATAGCACCAACCATTCTCAAGGCATTACCACTGCTATTTCTTACAATAAAAGCTTTATCTATTATAGATAAATACTTATTATCTTTATTCCCAAAACGATATTCTTCATACCAGTTATCGTCACCACTTTCAATACATAAATTAAAACTTTCTAAAACACGTTTATGATCCTCCGGGTGTATCTTAGATTTCCAATAATCGAGGCTATTATTTATCATATCAAAAGAAGAATAACCAAAGAGTTTCTTGTAATTTTCTCCTCGAAAAATTTCTCCTGTAACAAAATCTAAATCCCAAATAGCATCAGAAGTTGCCTTGGTTACCAAATCATACCGCTGAATGGTATCTTCAAGATCCAATTTTGCTTTCTTACTATCTGTAACATCTTGCATAGCACCTACCATTCTCAATGCCATACCTTTCTCATCCCTTACAATAAAAGCCTTATCTGAAACATCACTATATTCTTTATTAGAATTTAGAAACTTATAATCTTCCTGCCAATTTATCGCCCCCAGTTTTACAGAAGAGTCAAAACTTTGTACTACTCTTTTGCGGTCATCTGGGTGTATCTTAGATTCCCAAAAAGCTAAATCGTCCTTTGAATTTCCAATAGTTGGATACCCAAACATTTTTTTATAATTCTCTCCCAAATAAATTTCACCCTTTACAAAGTCTAAATCCCAAATAGCATCAGACGTTGCTTCTGTCACTAAATGATACCGATTTAAAGTATCCTCTAAGCTTAAAGAAATTAATTTAGTAGCTGTAATATCCTGAATTGTCCCTTCATAAAAAATAGGTGTACCTAGAGTATCCTTAATATAATGTCCTTTTTGTCGTATCCAAATAATAGATCCATCTGGTTTTTTTACTCTATTTTCTAATATATATTCCTCCCCTGTAGCAATAGAATTTTTTCTTTTTCCTTCTAATAAAGGAATATCTTCCTCAAACAATAAAGTTTTTAAAGACTCAAAAGATTCCAGTATGGAATCTTTACCTAAGCCCAAAATATCATATACCTTGTCTGACCAATAAGAAGTTCCTTTAATTAAGTCAAATTCCCAATATCCAAGTCCAGCAATTTCTTGGGCCTGATTTAATTTTTTATTTAAGACTTTAAGCTCCTCTTTTTTAGCTACTTGATCCGTAATATCTATAATTACCGTATCAATACTAACACTTCCATTTTTATTTTTGACAGGTATACCTTGGCCTTTATGCCAACGGATACTACCGTCAGGATGTTGAATTCTCCATTCGCCCTCCCATTTTTCCAGAGTTGCAATAGAATTATCCAAAATAGCTTTCATACGTGCTTTCTCTTCTTCCAGCAGTAAATTCCAAACTGAATCAAAATCAGCATACACTTCTTGAGTTGTTAAACCCCATAATTTCTCGGTTCCTTTGGTTATATGAACAATTTCTTGAGTCCCATCTGAGAAAAATATATGTCGGAAAGCTACACAACTAATATTATCAATAATTGAGTTAAGTTGAAACTCCATTGTTTTAAGGTCATGGATATCTAACATAGTACCCGCAACAATCTCTGGAGCGCCATTAGCACTCCACTTGGTAACTTGCCCAGTAATTGTCGTCCAACTCCAATATCCTTTTTTATGGCGTACGCGCAAATCATGTGAATACGCGTCTATTTCTTTATTTTTAATTTGACTTAGGAAGGAAATAGATTCTTGAACGTAATCTTTATAGATGATTTTTAGAAATGTCTTAAAGCTAAAATCCTTAAAATCGTTCTTACCGTACCCTAAAATAGTCATGGCTACGTCATTTAGTTTAAACTCAGAAGTATTCACATTTAGCTCCCAGAGGCCTACTTTACTCTTCTTTAAACAACTTTCATAGAAGATATGATCCGTAACTATTAAAGATTGCAATTGGTTTTCTGGAATTAACTTCTGTTCAATTTGCCGCGCTAAAGCCTTTAGCGCAGTTAGTTGCGATTCTTTAATTTCTACATTCGTCTCATTCCACAAACTCAACACTCCGAAAGAATTTTGGTCTTTTGTTTTTAGTGAAATTCCCAAATAGAAATCGAAAACATTCGCAGTATCTGCTATTCTTAAATTTGATTTTAAAAGGACTTCATCTGTAGTATTTAATAGGATATTATAATAGAAGGAAGTATCAAAACCTGCTTTACCATGGTTTGATTTTACATAAATAATTTTACCATCAGTAAGAGTAATTACCGCAGCAGAACAGTTTGACAGCGACGCTGCAATTAGTGCAAAATCTAGCAATTCTGTATCAGGATTCTGAAAATTAAAGCTCACGGTTACTGATTTTAATTTAAAATAAAAATAGCACGTATTTTTAACCGTATTAAAGTTTTAAAAATGGCGCACGTATTTCGTTATCATACCAATAAGATCGTGCGACAATCGCACTAAAGAATACTCTTACAAAGTAAATTTAAGTGTTACAAGTTAGAATACCTATAATAAGCTTTTAAAAGTAAGAATTTAGCATCTAATGCCGTTAGCAATGCTGATTTAAGTTTTTCAGTCCCTTTAATTAAGTTTTAGAACTTATTGATTAATAAGGTTGTTTTAATTCTAAGGTATAAACGATACCAATAGTTACTGTATTCCAAGAAGCATCATCTAATTGTATACCCGTATACGATATATTAAACTCTGTATACGGCCCCATGAGAAAACCTATTTGAGGTCTGTAATAAAACCCACCATCATTTCCTTCATTTAATCCTAAAGCAGTTCCTATATCGGCGCCAAAAGAAAAAGAATTAGACCCCCAAATACGTAAGGATGCTGCAATTGGTAAAAATTGAATAGTAGGTAAATCAATTAAAACATCTTCCGTGCCATATTTTTCGGCAAAACCATGAATATAACCCGTCATTACCCCTAAATCAATAGTTTCATTCACGGCCCACATATGGCCAAAATCTGCTCCAAGAATTACGCTAGTAGCATCTGCAAATTCATTAACTGCCAAACCTCCTTGTATTCCGAATTTTAAACCTTGTTGACTGTACATTGTTCCAAAGCACACAAAGGCTGCTAATAAAAATAAATTTTTCATCTTAATTTAGTATGGTTGATTATTCACACAAAACTAATCCTGATATGCCATTATCTATTATTTATGTTGTAAAACCCTGTAAATTGGTTGTAGAAGAATTAAATAGCTTCAAAAAACGAATAAGAATATATTAAATATGAATTCTTTAGCGACAAAATAGGCGATGATTAGAGCCTAAACTAAAAAAAACTTACCCCACTGCGGTTTTCCGCAAGGAAAGAAATTTCTATAGAATTAACTTTGCTCTTGAACTATAATAGCATCTCTTTCTATGTACAGAAGAGACTAAAATAGGACAACTAATATTGGCCTACTTATTTATATGAGGATCCGGGGGGAACTTTCTACATTCTTAAGTATGGCCTTTATTTTTTCATTTTAGCATCTACAGCAAGGTAATTGTATTTTAAGGTAACCAATAAACCGGTGAATATAAGAGCGTGTATAAGCTGAGAATCAATTATTCCCCAATTCTCTATCATTGTACTCCCAAACACTAAAGTGATCATTAAAGCGCAACCTAACACCAAAGCCTGTTTTGTAAATAATCCAATGATAAGTAATACTCCTACCACAAATTCTAAGATTGGTAATGTATATGCAAAAGGCGTCACTAAAACCTCTGGAATCATAGATTTTTCAAAACTTTGTACTATATGATTTTTAAAGCCTTCTAGTTTAGGCAAACGAACCAAACCATGACCAAACATACTAACTCCTACTGCTATTCTTGTTAAAAAATATGCTAAGCTATACTCCTTCATTGCAATTGTTGTTAATTAGTTAATTACTAGTGCTGTATAAATTTAATGTATTCCCACCATAATTTACATAGCGGCCTTTATTACAGTTAGCAAAAAAATGAAAAGAATTAAGAATGCATCACTCCTATTCTAAATGTACAGCACCACATCCTACAATGGGCGTTCTAGTTCTCTAGTACTTACATAGCTCATAGGTAAAACCTAAAAACACCTTTACTTTAAACATGACCGCAAAAAAAACATAAGCACCTAATAATCAGACACAAAAACATCCATACTTGATGCCGTCATCGATGAAAGCATCAAAAAATCAGCTTGTCCATCGATACTAATAGTGCACTCAACGTTTGTTACGTATCATTGAGCTACAAGTCTTTAGATACTAATAAAGCCTATGATACCTTTGTCCTTTAATGTGAGCCCAACTCGCCTAAAGACCTACTTTTATGCTAAAAATAAAACCTATAAAAATACGGGATAGTGTTCTTGCTCTATGCTTTGTTCTATTTTTTAACCTATATACCGCTTATGGTCAAAAAACCATAAAAGACAGTCTATATCAAAAAATAGAATCTTTCAAATTAAGACCTGACTACCAAAAAGACACCCTTTATATCAATTCGTTGTATACCTACGGCAAGGCATATGGTTTTTACAATTTAGATAGTTTAAATTTTCTAGCAAATGAAACTATTGAACTTAGTAAAGCAATTAACTTTACCATAGGAGAGGCGAAAGGGCATATTATCTTAGGTAATTATTATTCTGAAACAGGTGAAAAAGAACTTGCAATAGAAAACTACAGTAAAGCAAAAAATATTGCTGAGGCAAATACGTACATTGATGTGATCTTACTCTCTAAAAGTAGTCTGGCTACAGCATATATTTATAAGGAAGAATACACCAAAGCGCTTCAAGAATATTTAAGTGCTATAGAAATTGCGACACAAAATAAGGACAATGATTCCTTAGCTATTTTAAATATAAACATCTCCGTTATATACAGCCTACAGAATGACTATGAGGAATGCATCTATTTTCTGAGCAAAGCGATGGAGTATAATAAAAAGACGGGTAATGAAAGATTAACTGCAGTCACCCAAATTAACATGGCCTCGAGCTATATTGGTTATAACAAATTAGATAAAGCTACAGAAAAGGTAGACGCAGGGCTACCCATTTTAGAAAAATTAGAATTACAAGATTGGATCACCTATGCCTATGAACTAAAAGCTACTATTTTTTACAAACAGGAGAATGCTTCTGAAGCCTTACTTTGGTACAAAAAGAGTGAAAAAATACATGAGAATATTGAACAGAAAAGGTATAAAATATCATTATACAGCGGTATGGCAGAAACTTATTTGAAGCTCAAGGATTATGATCATACCGAAGTCTACGGTTTAAAAGCATTAGCCTTGAGTGACGAATTAAATTTGCTAGATGAGCGCGATGATATTCTAAATACACTCTATGAATTAAAAAAAGAAACGAACCAAGCTGCGGCAGCACTTGGGTATTTAGAAGCGTTTAAAGCCATTTCTGACACCATAAATAAAAAGAACAATCAAAAAGAATTGAATATCTTAAAATCCAATCTTGCCTTTGATCAAGAAAAAGAGCGCTATATCCTAGAAAATGAAAAAGAAGCGGCAAAACAACGTTTGTATTTTTATGGAGCACTTTTAATCATCATCACTTTTTCTATCATTATTTATATTCTAAAAAGAAACAACAGGACTCAAAATATTTTAAATAAAAAGTTAACGGTAAAGACAAGGCAACTTCAAGATAAGGAAAAACATTTAGTGAACTCTAATCACACAAAAACAAAATTATTTGCCATAATCGCTCATGATTTACGAGGTCCTATAAATTCTTTCAAATCTATGTTTGATTTGTTTACCAACAAGCAAATTAACGATGCAGAATTTATTGAACTCGCCCCTACTATGGGAGAGAGCATAGATAGTATTGCTTTTACGTTAAATAATTTGCTCTCCTGGGGTCAAACTCAAATGAATGACATTATTACGGAGCCAGAGCATACGAACATAAGCGATTTAGTCAATCAAAATAATGCGCTATTATCAAAAATGGCAGAAAAAAAATCGATTTCATTTGAAAACAACGTTACCGAAAGTACATTGACTTGGTCTGGGAAAAACCAAATCAGTATCGTGATTCGAAACTTAACGAGTAATGCCTTAAAATTTACGCCAGAGCATGGGAAAATTACATTTGGCGCCACAGACAAACAAAATCACTGGGAGTTCTACATAAAAGATACCGGCGTAGGACTAACTGAAGAGGCTTTACATAAGATTTTCAGCACCAAAGAGACATTTTCTACCTACGGCACAAATAATGAAAAAGGAACAGGCTTAGGACTTGTATTATGTAAAGAAATGATAGAAAAAAATAATGGAAGCATTTGGGCAGAAAGCGGGTCAAACGTAAAACTTGGGGAGAAACTTTATCTTTGACAAAAAAGTGTTTAGATTTTGGATATAGAATTAGTGCGGTATTTGTTGCCGGAAGGCGTATTGGATTACTTTGAAATTGTAAGCCATCAATCATCAGAAGGTAAGGTTCATTTTTACTTAGAAGAAAAGAACGTGCTACCCAAAGAGCACCAAACAGAATTAGCCCATTCCAAAGGCTTCTTACCGGAGATAACAGTTGAGGACTTCCCTCTAAGAGGTAAATCGGTACTGCTCCATATAAAGCGTAGGCGCTGGACTCTTATGGATACGGGAAAAATTATAAAAAGAGATTGGGGTTTAATAGCTAAAGGCACTCGGATAACCAGCGAATTTGCCTCTTTTTTAAAAGGTATCGCTTGACAATCATGCCGTAAGCGCTAAACGGTTTGGCGACTATTATAAAATTAATGGCAAAGCCCTACAGTATCACTACAAAAACCATCTTAGCGACTTCAAGGATTGGCCCCAAAAGGAACATTCACAAAAGTGGTTGCTCTTTGGAAAAAATTTAGGTTACTATTTAAGTTTAGATGAAACCTCTTTGTCCAACGGTGAACTCTACACGATTCTAACCAATAAAGGCGCTAACGGAAAGAAAGGTAGCATAGTGGCCATTGTCAAGGGAACCAAAGCGGATGACGTCATCAGTGTGCTTAATAAAATCCCTGTGGAAAGACGAAATATAGTCAAAGAAGTTACTGTCG
Source organism: Cellulophaga algicola DSM 14237 (assembly GCF_000186265.1). Taxonomy (NCBI): domain Bacteria; kingdom Pseudomonadati; phylum Bacteroidota; class Flavobacteriia; order Flavobacteriales; family Flavobacteriaceae; genus Paracellulophaga; species Paracellulophaga algicola. Next base: position 2,205,877 of record NC_014934.1, on the reverse strand, counting down.
ATATGGCTGGAAATATGAATTTGATCGCTAAAAAATGTTTCCCCAGAACAGAGATCGTGACCGATAGATTCCATGTTCAAAAATTAGCCTCAGAAGCAGTCCAAGAAGAACGTATCCGATTAAGATGGGAAGTTATAGAAATAGAAAACAAAGCCATTGAAGAAGCTCGAAAAACAGAAAAAACACATAGACCAGAAATTCTCGCTAACGGAGATACCCATAGACAGTTGCTGGCCAGAAGTCGATATGTATTATTTAAACCAAAGACCAAATGGACTGCAGGACAAATAGAAAGAGCGGAAATATTGTTTCGACTTTACCCAACTATTGAAAAAGCCTATAAGTTGGCCCAAGCATTAAGCTATATCTATGAAAATAATACGAATAAGGATGTAGCAAGACTAAAATTGGCACAGTGGTATAACGAAGTAGAAAACTCAAATTTTAAGTCGTTCAACACCATTGCAAGGTCTATACAAATGCATTACAAACCAATTTTGAACTATTTTAATAACAGGAGCACCAATGCTTCCGCGGAATCCTTTAATGCTAAAATTAAAGAGTTCAGGACGATGTTTAGAGGCGTAAGAGATGTTAAGTTTTTCTTGTTTAGACTAACAAAATTATATGCCTAATTTATCTCACTCCCCAAGAATATTCCTTGATCCCAGAAAGCACCATCAATGTGGGCACCATTTTTTATTTTACACTTCCAAAAGCAGAATAAAATATTCCCTTTTAAAAATTTGAGGTATCAACTAGGTTAAAAATTTTTGCTATTAACAATTAGTATTAGAGCTAAACTTGTTAAAATCTCAGCCGAATCACATAACTATAAAACAAAAAAAAATCCTCAACTTTCGTTGAGGATTTGTTGGCGGTCCGGACGGGACTCGAACCCGCGACCCCCTGCGTGACAGGCAGGTATTCTAACCAACTGAACTACCGAACCGTTGCTTTTAGCGGTTGCAAATATACGCCGCATATTTAATTATGCAAACTTTTTTGACTAAAAAATTCACTTTATTTTAAAATAAATTACAAAAAATTTCATTGAACTTAATTATCAGACACTTACAAGAAATTAAATTTTAAACTTTTTTATCACTTAAAAACAAAATATGGGGCATTTGGCTAAATATCTTAAAATCTCTAGCACTTAATTGATCAGGATACGGCACAAAAAAATGTTTTTCGGAGTCATTTCTCCATAATAACACCCAAGCTATACCTGTTCCCACCACAGTATGGTCCAAAATTTCACTCCACCATTGTGCTTCATTAAGCTTATCTAAGCCAATTTCGGTTAACGCATAAGGTTTATTTAAATTTTCAGCTATCGCTTTTAACACCTCAACATTTGTTTTCAATATTTTTTTAAATGCTTTAGCTGTTCCATGCTGATACAAATCTAACCCCAACATATCTACACCATGATCTCCAGGATAATTCATAAGATATTCTGCTTCTGTAAAAACCAAATTAGGAGCGTATACATACAATAAGTTATGAACTCCAAACTCATCTGTCAATATTAATAACGTCTGCCCCCATAAAGCTTTATAAGCCGCTGAACTGCAATGTGGATTGCCCCACCAAAACCAAGCGCCATTCATTTCATGAAACGGACGAAAGGCTACTGGGATTAATACTCCGTTTTTATCTTTTAGACTCAACAAAAAATTGGCTACTCTTTTTAACCACTCTTTATAAATTCTGAAATGACTTCCTCCTTTTAAAATATGTTGTACTGCAGGAGTCACTTCCCAACTATCTCCTTTAGAAACTGGATTATCTGCATGCCAACTTATCGTAATAATTCCGCCATCAGCATGCGCTTTTTGTATTAAAGCACGCATATCATTAAAAGGCACATTATCTAAATTTTTATCTTTTTGATGCTCTATTTGGCCAATATCAAAACCATAGACCAAAGGAAAATCTCCAACCACTTTAAAAACATCACTAGTATATTTATCCTGATCATGCCTCCACCCTACGCCATAAGATGTGGTGTCTTGATGTCCAAAAGCATATCCCTTTTCAGAAAGCCTTTCTATCTTTTGTTTTAACGCTAAAACCTGAGGGAGCGCATGACGATCTGCTAAAAACAACGGAGTATCCATTTTGATTATAGAAATTTTTGTCGCTCGGTCATGTAGGTATTTAATATTTTAGAAAAATCCTCCCTTACATCAACCGGAATATATTTAATTTTATACTGTGCGCATTTCAGTTTTAAATCTTCTTTATACAAATTAACGCTTCTCTGGTAGCCTTCTTTAACTGTATCTGCATAGAGGTCTATTTTTTCCCCTGTCTCTACATCAATAAAACGTTTAGGGGTATTGTCAAAATTAAAATCGACTTCATGTTCTGCATCTAGCACATGAAATAAAACTACTTCATGTTTATTATATTTTAAATGACGCAAAGCATCAAACAATTTCTCATCTTCTGTTTCGCTCTGAAACATATCTGTAAATAGAAAAATTAAACTCCTACGCTTCATTTTTTCTGCAATCAGATGCAAATAGGTATAGGTTTCTGTCCTGTTCTCCGGAGCTGAAGTAGCGCTAATCTCATTTAGCTTCGCCAATAACATCTGATGGTGCCGCTCACTGCCTTTTTCCGAAGCGTAATACTCGTACTGGTCCGAATACACACTTAAACCAACAGCGTCTCTTTGCTTCTTTAAAATAGCCATCAATGCCGCAATAGCCAAAACACTAAAACCAATTTTATTAAGATTATCTAGTGCCAAATTTTTAACTTTAGGGTAAAACATAGAGGCTGAGTTATCTAACACCATATGGCAACGCAGATTGGTCTCTTCTTCGTAGCGCTTGGTATATAATTTATCTGTTTTCGCGAATAACTTCCAATCAATATGCTTTGTACTTTCCCCGTTATTATAAATTTTATGCTCTGCAAATTCCGCAGAGAAGCCATGAAACGGACTTTTATGAATTCCACTAATAAACCCTTCTACCACTTGATTGGCTAAAAGCTCAAGATTTTGAAACAATAAAGATTTATGTAATTCAGATTGTACATTCATACCACTAAAGATAATTAAAACAGTTTAGCTAGCTAAAATATACTTACGTATAGGCAAAAAAAAATCCTGCTATGAGCAGGATTTTTTATTCTTTATGCCCAATAATGGACATTATATTATCTACTATAATGCAGCATCAATTGCATCTGTGTACACTTTCTTAGGAGAAACTCCTACTTGTCTACTTACAATTTCACCATTTTTAAAAACCAATACTGTAGGGATGTTACGTACACCGTATTTAGCCGCAAATTCTTGATTCGCATCAACATCTACTTTACCAACTACAGCTTTACCATCATATTCAGTACTTACTTCGTCAATGATTGGACCTACCATTCTACATGGTCCACACCATGCTGCCCAAAAATCAACTACTACTGGTTTATCACTTTTTAAGACTACTTCGTCAAAAGTTGCGTCTGTTATTTCTAATGCCATTTTGTTTCTTTTTATTGTTATGCAAATTTAGTCAAATATTATTCTTTTTCCTTACTAACGTTACATTCGTTTTAGCTATTGCCCTATCGATAAACTTTATTAATTTAATTTAAATAAAATATCCTGTTTTTCAAGATGCAACAGCAATTCACTAGAAATCTGCACCTTTTGTTTTCTACTCACCAGACTCACCTTAATCTCTTCTTGCATTTCATACACCATAAAATTCAAAGAATGTTCTCCTCTATGGGCATCTATAGTTTGCTTAAGCTCGCGAATTGTTTCTTCTTTTAATAAATCTATATTTAAATTGATCGTCAGTTTTTTCGCATACGTCTCCATCACCTCTTGCAATAACATAAAACTGTTGAATTGCATACGCGGATCTCCTTTTTTACCGGTATCCCTATTGACCCATCCTTCTCTAATAAATAATTTTACGTAAGCAAAAGAGTTAATCATTAAGAAATGGCGAAATTTTAAATACTCTTCTCCAAATATTCTAAACTCAAAAGTATCTGTATAATCTTCCATGGTAAACATTGCCCAACCTTTTCCATTCTTAGAAACTCGATGTTGCACATCTGCAATTACCCCAGCAAACGAAACTTCCCTATTTACAATACTTTCCAAATCATTTAAATTAGAAAGACTAGCATTGCAGAAAGATTTTACTTCTGACTTAAAATCATCTAAAGGATGCCCTGAAATATAAATACCCACCACTTCTTTTTCACGACGTAGTTTTTCCATGGTACCCCATTCTTCGCAAGGTGGCACTTCGGGCTCTGGTATCTGTACATCACTAGCTTCGCCAAAAAGACTTACTTGACTAGAATTTTCGCTTTCTTGGAATTTGGCACCGTATTTTATGGTTTTTTCTAAAAAAGTAACACCATCTCCCTCGGCATGAAAGTATTGTGCTCTGTGTGTATCTCCAAAAGAATCGAATCCGCCAGCAACGGCTAAACTTTCAAATGCTTTTTTATTGGCGGCGCGTAAATCTATTCGCTTTGCGAAATCAAAAACAGATTTAAAAGGGCCTTCTTCATCTTTTCTATGTTCAACTATGGTTTCTACAGCACCACGCCCTACACCTTTAACCGCACCCATCCCAAAACGGACAGCTCCGGCATCATTTACTGCAAATTTGTAATAAGATTCGTTTACATCTGGCCCAAGCACATCTAACCCCATACGCTTACATTCCTCCATAAAGAAGGTTACCTGCTTAATATCATTCATATTATTAGATAGAACGGCAGCCATATATTCTGCAGGGTAATGCGCTTTGCAATAAGCAGTTTGGTAGGCTATCCAAGCGTAGCAAGTAGAGTGGGATTTATTAAAGGCATAGGCTGCAAATGCTTCCCAATCCTTCCAAATCTTTTCTAACTTATCTGCTGCATGCCCTTTTGCCGAAGCCTGTTCAATGAACTTAGGCTTCATTTTATCAAGAACATACTTTTGTTTTTTACCCATTGCCTTACGCAAGACATCGGCTTCACCTTTTGTAAAGTCCGCCAACTTCTGCGATAACAACATCACTTGCTCTTGGTATACGGTAATACCATAAGTTTCCGCTAAGTATTCTTCGTTAGCATCAAGGTCATATACAATTTCTTCGGTACCGTGTTTACGCGCAATAAAACTTGGTATGTATTCCATTGGGCCAGGACGATACAAGGCGTTCATGGCAATTAAATCTGCAAAAACGGTGGGTTTTAATGCCCTCATGTGTTTCTGCATACCTGGAGATTCATATTGAAACACCCCAACAGTCTCTCCTCGCTGAAAGAGCTCGTATGTTTTTACATCATCTAAGGGAAAATTCTCTGGGTCTAATGTAACTCCGTGTTTTGCTTTTACAATTTTTACGGTATCTTTAATTAAGGTTAGCGTCTTTAACCCCAAGAAATCCATTTTTAGTAGACCGGCATCTTCTACGACCGAGTTATCAAACTGAGTACAGTACATTTCGGAATCCTTGGCAAGTGCCACGGGAACGAACTTTGTAATATCATCAGGAGTAATAATAACTCCACAGGCATGTATACCTGTATTACGAACAGATCCTTCGAGAATATAAGCTTGGTTTAAGGTTTCTGCTTCAAGACCATCGCCTTCAGAAATCGCTAAAAGCTCATTTATCTTGATTAAATCTTCTGCCCTAAATTTTGACTTTAAGATTTTTTCATCAACCCCTATAATCTTTTTCAGCTTAGACATATCAGGTATCAGCTTCGCCATGCGATCTGAATCTTGCAACGGCAAATCTAAAGCACGAGCCGTATCTCGAATCGCAGATTTGGCCGCCATGGTACCATACGTAATAATCTGAGCCACTTGGTTTGCCCCGTACTTATTAATTACATAATCCATTACACGGCCCCGACCTTCATCATCAAAGTCAATATCAATATCGGGCATACTTACACGATCCGGATTTAGGAAACGCTCAAAAAGTAAATCGTACTTAATAGGATCTAAATTTGTAATCCACAAACAGTACGCAACAGCAGATCCTGCTGCAGATCCACGACCAGGGCCTACGGAAACATCCATTGCTCTTGCGGCCCTTATAAAATCTTCTACAATTAAGAAATACCCTGGATATCCCGTTTTCTCAATTACTTTAAGCTCAAAATCTAATCGCTCATCAATTGCGGGTGTTATTTCACCATATCTTTTCTTAGCACCTTCATAGGTAATGTGACGTAGGAACTTGTTTTCCCCACGTTTGCCTTTATCCAATTTATCTTCTGCAAACTGAAATTCTTCAGGAATATCAAAAGCAGGCAATAATACATCACGTGCCAATGTAAAGGTCTCCACCTTATCAACAACTTCCTGAATATTAATGATCGCCTCAGGAATGTCCTTGAATAGCTCCTTCATCTGGTCTGAAGACTTAAAGTAGTATTCTTGGTTCGGTAATCCGTATCTATAGCCACGACCACGACCTATTGGCGTCGCTTGTTTTTCACCATCTTTTACACATAAAAGAATATCATGCGCATGTGCGTTTTCTTTATCTACATAATAGGTATTGTTGGTTGCTAACAATTTTACATCATGTTTCTTTGCAAACTGGATCAACACCTGATTTGCACGATCTTCATCTTCTTGACCGTGACGCATAATCTCTATATACAAGTCCGCACCAAAAGTTTCTTTCCACCAAAGTAAAGCTTCCTCCGCTTGGTTCTCTCCCACATTTAACACCTTACTTGGCACCTCTCCATATAAATTCCCAGTTAAAACAATAATATCTTCTTTGTATTGCTCAACTACTTTTCTATCAATTCTAGGCACATAATACTTACCGCTCACAAAGGCGATAGAGGACATTTTTGCCAAATTTAAATACCCTTTTTTAGTTTTTGCAAGCATGACTATTTGATAGCCATTATCTTTCTGAGACTTATTGGTATGATCCTCACAAACCTGAAACTCACAACCGATGATTGGCGTAATTTCTATTTCTGGTTCTGGTAATTCTTCTAAAGCCTCTTCTCCTTCTTTTAAAGTGCCATTTTTAGTAGCTTCAAAACGGATAAGGTTTTCTTCATTACGAGAAACCACCCCTTTATTATGATTGATAACACCACTTACAAAATGGAATGCCCCCATCATATTGGCATGATCTGTCATTGCTACAGCAGGCATTTTTGCTTTAGCTGCTGCCGAAATTAAGGCAGGAATACTAATTGTAGATTGCAATATTGAAAATTGCGTATGGTTATGAAGGTGTGAGAAATTAGCAGTTTCTAAGGTTGCTAAGTTTTCTTTTATTTCTTCTTGAGAAACACCACCTGTATCTTTATCCCAAAGTGCATCTGCTATTTTTTTAGATGCTTTTTTAAGGTTGATATGTTTTAAACCAATTAATTGGATTTCTTGAGGGTTGGCCTCCGAGAAATTCTTAAAATAATCTGGCTGAACATCTAATTTCTCAATCGTGTATTGCTGTTTACGAACAAGTTCTAAGAAACAACGCGTAGTTGCCTCAACATCGGCTGTTGCATTATGCGCTTCTCCAAAGCCAACCCCGAATAGATAGTGATGTAATTCTGTTAATGTAGGAAGCTTAAATTTACCCCCACGCCCACCAGGAATCTGGCATAATGTTGCGGTATGCTCTGTACACGTATCTAAAACAGGAAGTTCTTGTAATGGGTTTTCTACCCCCATTCTATGAAACTCCGCTCCCATAATATTTAAATCAAACCCAACATTCTGCCCAACAACGAACTTTGTCTTTGCCATGGCTTCATTAAATTTCTCTAAAACTACAGCAAGAGGCACCCCTTTTTGCTCCGCTAATGCAGTAGAAATACCATGGATTTGTTCTGCATCATAAGGGATATTAAACCCGTCTGGTTGCACCAAATAATCTTGATGTTCTATAAGGTTCCCCATGTCATCATGCAACTGCCAAGCAATCTGTATACATCGAGGCCAATTATCGGTGTCCGTAAAAGGAACATCCCAACGTTTCGGTAATCCAGTAGTTTCAGTGTCAAAAATTAGGTACATAAATAGGAGTTTTTCTTTCTAAAAAAGCAGTTTGTAAAAATACAAAAAAGAGGCGTTTTGTAGACCTTAAATAAAGAAGAGTTATTAACGTAGTGCAACAAAATTCAAAATCAAAAAAAACTATTGCACATTTACCAAAAAAAGGTATATTTGCACCCGCTTAAGTATAAGCAAACTAAAGAATTAATAATCAAGGGTCGGGCACCCTACAAATTAATGTGATATGCCAGTAAAAATTAGATTACAAAGACACGGTAAAAAAGGAAAACCATTCTATTGGGTAGTTGCAGCAGATGCAAGAGCTAAAAGAGATGGTAAATTCTTAGAAAAATTAGGTATCTACAATCCTAACACAAACCCTGCAACAATTGATATTAACATTGATAACGCAGTAACTTGGTTACAGAATGGTGCACAACCTACTGAAACTGCAAAGCGTTTATTATCATACAAAGGTATTTTAATGAAGCACCATTTATTAGGTGGTGTTCGTAAAGGTGCTTTAACTGAAGAGCAAGCTGAAGAAAAATTCAATACTTGGTTAGAAGAAAAAGGAAAAATCGTTGGAACTAAATTAGATGGTTTAGACAAAGCGAAAGCAGAAGCTAGAGCTAAAGCTTTAGAAGCTGAAAAAGTAGTTAACGAAAAACGTGCTGCTGAAGCTGCCGCTGCTGCATTACCTGAAGAGGTTGTTGCTGAAGCTGCAACAGAAGAAGCTCCTGCTGCTGATACAGAAACAAAAGAGTAATTATTTACAAACGATATGCAAAAGTCAGATTGTTTCTACTTAGGTAAAATCGTTTCAAAATATAGCTTTAAGGGCGAGGTACTTATTAAATTAGATACCGACGAACCCGAAGAATACGAAAACTTGGAATCAGTGTTTATTTCTTTAGGAAATAACCTGGTTCCATTTTTTATTAAAAAATCTAGACTTCATAAATCGACACTTCTACGTGTTCGTTTTGAAGAAATAGCTGACGAATCTGATGCAGACCGCGTCATGGGCTCAGAAATTTACCTTCCTTTGACCATGTTACCAAAACTTACGGGTGACAAATTTTATTTCCATGAAGTCATTGGTTTTACCCTTTTAGACAGTGTTCATGGTGACATCGGAATCATTGAAAGTATCAACGACAGTACTTCTCAAGCACTTTTCGAAGCTTTAAAAGATGGTAAACAATTGTTGATACCTATCAATGATGAAATTATTACTAAAGTAGACCGTGAAAATAAAACAATTCACGTAACCACACCCATTGGTTTGGTTGACTTGTATTTAGAATAATCCGTTACGCTAAATAACTATTTGCTTAGCTTAGATCTATAGCCTCATTTTCCAAGAAATTATCCAATCGCAATTGAAAAATTGTGCCACTGATTAAATCCTTGATTTTCTCTAATTCAGGATACGTCATCGCAAAACTCAATTGTCCTAAAGGTGTTTGCAATAAGTAAGATCTGCAGTTTTCCTTATTCTGACAATCATAGCAAACACACAAATCATCTAAAGTGTCATTTACTTTTGAAGAAAAACACACCAGTTCATTCGGAGTCAAATACATTCCAGTATCTTTAAATACTAACTGTACTTTTTTGAAATCCTTTCCTAGGTTTTTCTTCCATTGAAAAGCTATTCCAAAATCATTATAATAAATAGTATCGATATCGTTCATGGGGTCGTTTTTATTTATATACATTCTAAATAACTAAATTATGTAGAATCATTCTAAATAAAAAATGTATTCCCTATTATTTTCAGAATAATAAGAATTAATAGCAATCTGATTTAATTAAGTGCCTAAACGATTCAAAATCAGTTTTATTAGCTTCACACAATTGCCTTAAAACACTTTGTACTCCTTGATACATGGCTAAAGACCCACATATCATAAGGGTTCCACCCATCGATAAGGTTTCAAAAATAAATACAACATCACGCAACAAAAGATCCTGAACATATACCTTTCCTTGTTCTTGCGAGAGCGCTAGATGTAGTTTTGCTAAATGTCCATTAGCCAAACTAGCATTCAACTCGTTCTCATATAAGGCATAGGATTGCTGGTTGCGTAAGCCACAATACAAATACGTTGGAATATTTTTTGTGTTCTGATCCAACATTCCTAGAAATGGGAGTACCCCCGTACCATTACCAATCAAGACCACACGACTTGATTTTTTAGGGAAATGAAAATTTTTGTTTTCTATAATTCGAGCAGAAAAAATAGCATCCTTTTTCAAAGCATTTAAATAACCAGATCCTAAACCTTGAGCATGGAGTTTCACACTTAAATGAAGCGCACCATGAAGCTTCCCTATAGAATACAAACGCTCATGGTAATCGTTTTTAGGGTAAATAGCTAACAAATCACCCGACGTAAATTGTAGCCTCTTATTTGGCTTTAAAACAATTTTGAAAGTATCATCAGGATTATCCTTTGAGGCGGTAACAGAAATAACTTTAAATTCTTTTAAATGTTTCGGTTTTACATCTAGACTACTGGAAGGAACTACAATTGTTAATCCTACTGCTTTAGACCACAGCCCTACCCATTGTTCAAAACTGCTAAAAGATTTGTCATTGATAGTACATACAGGTAACAACTGCTGTTTTCCTTGTTGTTGTAAACTCACATCAATATCAAATGCAAATTTACAGAACTCAGGATATGCTAAAGATCCAAAACCAACTACAGAAAAACTATAACTCTTATCTTGCGGAACTGTGTTTAATAGGTTTAAAAAATTAGTAGCATTTACAGGCGCTTCTCCTTCTCCATACGTAGAAGTCATGACAATTACATGCTCCACATTTTTATACGTTGCATACGCATTAAGTTCCGATAAAAACACACTATGACCAGATGCCATAAGCTGTTCTTTTAGCGCATTAGCAAAAACCAAAGTGCTTCCATTTTCAGAACCTACCAAGATTACAAACGTACTAGAATTTTTAGTGAATTTATTTTTAATCCGTGATTGTCTTCTTTTAAAAGTCATGACAAATCCTGAATAGATAAAAAACAAAATATTAATAGTAGCGACCGCCAAAATTAAGGACCATACAATACTGCCTTTACCGGTATGCAATTGAATACTAAGGCGTGACAATACGCTGGTAAGCGGACTCTGAACCTCGCTAAGAATTTCTCCAGTAAACTGATTAACAAGAAGCGCTCTATCTTCTAATTCTACGGTATAATAATCTTCTACATCGTCAGAAAAAGGAAATTCTACGGAGCTGAGTTCAGAAAGCTTAACCTCTTGAAGAGCAGGAAAATTATTTATTAATACCACTGGCGTAGCAGCAATAGTCTCATAAGCTACTTCATGAGAACTCTTAATATTCGGGAATACATCAAACTTTTCTAAAGACAAATAAACCCCTGTAACGGTAATGATTATAATGGGTATTAAAGACCACCTTCCTAAAACCACATGCCAGTATTGAGAGAAATTTTCGTTTACTATTTTAGCAAAGAACTTTTTAAATCCACGTTGCCTTTGCAGCACCAGAACAGCTCCTGAAATAGAAATTAAGAATAATAAAAAAGAACAGAAACCTACTAAAAATCGCCCTGTACTTTTCAAAAAAAGGGAACGATGCAAATTGGTTACAAATTGAAAAAAGGTTGAAGCCTCGGGCTTTTCTCCTAAGAAAACTGCTGTTTGGGGATTAAAATAACCCGACAAAGATTCGCCTTCCTCTGTAATAACACTTGCCAACACAAACTCATTCGCATCTACCTCTAGTGCTATAACTTCTGGATAGGTATCCTTAAATACGGTGATGGTTTCTGAAAGAGAGAGAGTATCAAGGTCGGCCATTTTATAAGGCTGTATTTGCTCCAAGATAGGTTCAAATGCCAGTATAATTCCGGTAACCGATGCTAATAATATAAAAACAAAAGAAGATATAGCCAAGGTAAGGTGGCTATATCTCCAGATCGAAATTGTCATAGAAACTATTTAATTAGGCAATAAACGCACATAACGTAAAAAACCCGTGCCTTCTACTTTACTTTTTACAGATGCCGTTGTCAATTCAAACTGCACATCTTTTGTATAGTATTCTTGATCTTCTACAGCAGTTTCAAACCGAATACTATAACCACTATTTATTTTTGAATCCTCAATTTCAATAACACTTACAATTCGTCCTCCACCTGCTATAGTAGCTCCAGTAATCGCGTCTATCCCAGAGCGTTTTTTTCCGTAAAATTTCCACCATTCCGTTAGGTCATGGTACCATTCACTATCATCTCCCTGCACATAAAGCGTCTTCTCATAATCTCCTTTTGGGTTAATTAATGATACTACCACATAAGCGCCTTCACCTGTATAATTTACCATCTGCATCATACACTTGTATTTTGTGGCAGCAGGTTTAGCACTAAAAGAATAAATGGAAAAGACTACTAGCATTACAAATGCCGCTCCCGTTATTTTAAATACGTTTTTCATATTATTTTAAAAATTCAATTGATATATTATTTTCTTGTAACAATTCGTTCTCAGCAGCTAAATCATAGACAGATTCATCAAAATCTGTTACCGCAGCTTTCTTTGCTCCTATACTTAATAAATATTTTAAAACCGTATCATCTTTAGCCTTCATAGCTGCTAAATGCAAAGGAGCTATACCTTCTTTGTTTTTCGCGTTTACATCAATACCATATTCATTTATACGTTTTAACAGAGCAATATCATCATATTCCAAAGCTATATGAAACAAGGTATTTCCATTTTCTTGTGTTTTAGCAAGATCAAAACCTGCCGCTTTCAACACCTTTAATTTTTCTTCAAAATCTGGTTTCTTATGAGCTTTTAAAAGGTAATACGCCAAGGTATTTCCGTCCTTATCAATACTAGATATAGCTGCTTTATTTTTAAGTAAATAAGAAACAACCTCAGGAGAATTGTATGCAACTGCAATTGCTAATGCAGATTCCCCTTTTTTATTTACGTGATTTACATCGTCCACCATAGGCAACAAATAAGATATAACCTCCAATTTATTTCTCCCTGCAGCATTTAAAAAGGCTGTATTCCCATCAGCATCCTCTAGGTTCATAGCCAGCCCTTTTGCCATAAAATAGTCTAGCACCTCCTTGTTCTGTTCGTAAGATGCAAGATTATGCAAAGGCGTATTACCTTCAGAATCTATGACTTTAGGGTTTAAATCTAAGGATTCTAAAAACTTGTAAAAACTCAATGGCTTAGCTTTAGCGTTACGCCCCGCTTGGGTCGCAAAAATAAAAGCAATATCGTTTCCTTTTATACCTTTCTGATGTAATTTTTTTAAATGGGCTATATCGCCTGTTTTAGCCACATAATTAAAAGCGTCATTACCATCACGATCTACACTAGTTAGCGCCAAACCTTTACTCGTAAAATAATCCATTAACTTAAATTCTGGATCATTTGCTGCTGAAAGTAATAATGCATTTGCACCGTGAGGATTAAGGTCTTTTTTTAGATCTGCTCCATTAGCCAAACAAATATCATACACCTTCGTATTTTGCTGTCCTGATGCTGCTGCAAAATTTAAAATGGTACTTCCTTTATCATCGGTAATGGTAGTTTTTGCCCCTTTAGCGATTAGATACTCCATAATTTCTGTATTGCCTTTATAAGCTGCCCAGAACATATAAGTTCTACCATCATGAGTTAGTTTATTTACATCATTGCCGTCTTTAGACTGCACGTATTTGATAACAGCGTTATCATTTTCTTGTAAAATAGCATACACAACAGCATCAAAATTATTTGATGTTTTTGCTGTAATATCATTCCCTTCTTTAATTTTTAAATCGATACTTTCAACAGTAGGCTTACTATTCCAAAAATCTCGCTCTAGAAAAACATTCTCTTGCGCACTTAATTGAAGTCCAACTAAAAGCACTAAACTTAGTAGTAATTGTTTTTTCATCTTTATTTTATTTTACAAATGATTCTATAACTGGATTTATTTGTTCTGCTGAGTTATAATTTTCGTCGTCAAACAAATATTTAAATAACACTTTATTGTCCACTTTTTCTTCTAAAGACAAATCTTTATTTCGTGCAAAAACCTCATCCCATTTTAAACGCACTATTTGCCACTTCGCTTCATGACTCGCCCAGTACTCCTGTGCCGCTTTACAGTTACTATCAGCTACTTTAACATAATCATTATGTCCTTTCTCTTGCGCTAATAAGACATCTTCTTTACCCTCCTCACGAATTACTTTATTATTATCTTGGTCATGAATCCAACCTTGAGCAACAATTTCCTGTCTGTTTGTTCTGGTCGTTACATTATAGTCACTACGTGTTGTATATTCTCTTCTAGGTAAGGGTGCATCTGTTGTATTTTCCCAATAGCTTTTACCGTCTGCATGAATCCAGGTTGCCGTACCTTCATACCGCGGACTATCATCTACTTGAAATACTTTTTGAGACCACTGCCCTTCTACTACCTTTTTTGGCAAACTAATAAATTTCCATTTATTATCATGATCAAACTCATACAAATTAGTGTTCTGATATTCCCAATCTTGTCTCCAGTGTTTTACAATATAAGGTTGCTCTGGAGAACCCACGATAAGCAAATGTTGTAACATAATCTTATCATCAGAATCTTCTACTAACTGAACCCATTCTAAGCCTTTATCATGTTTTGTCTTCGAAGGCACATAGGTAGAATCGTTTGAATATTCAAAGGTTTCTGCAAAATTAAAAGCCACTTCATAACACCCACACATACTTTTGATAGCCTTCTGGTCTTGTTTTTTTTTAGACTGAGCATGTAACACCCCAGCAAAGACGAAACTTAATAAGACAAAAGAGATAGATTTTTTCATTTCATTAAAATTTAAATTGATTTCTTTTAAAAAACATTAACCTTATTTAGACTCAATTAAAATAAGATATTATATTTGCCACAAATCTAATCAAGAATGAGTCTAAATAAAAATTATTACTGCCTTTTTTTTACCCTAGTTTTGACCGGATTTCTTTTTTCTCAAACTACAGCGACTGATACTACGCATATAGAAACCTTAAACGAGGTTGTCATTACAGGACAATACAACCCAACGACGATAAATAAAGCTATAAATAATGTAATTGTCATTACTAAAACACAAATAGAAAACCAAGCAGCTAATACCCTTGCAGACGTTCTAAACTTTAATTTAAACCTTACCATTTTACCAAGTTCGCAGACTGGAAAATCTACCATTTCTTTCTTTGGCCTAGATGGTCAGTATTTTAATATACTAATAGACAACATTCCTTTAGTAAGTGATAGTGGAATGGGAAACAACATAGATCTCACCCAAATAAATCTTGATGATATTGAACGAATAGAAATTGTAGAAGGTGCCATGGGGGTAGAATATGGAGCCAATGCGGTTTCTGGAGTTATCAATATTATTACCAAAAAATCTTCCGAGGAACCTTGGAAGATCCAATTTCTTACGCAGGAAGAAACAGTAAGTAATGAATATGCTTGGTTTGATAAAGGAAGACATATTCAGGGTCTAAACATATCACATAACTTAAGTGATCAACTATACGCACGGATAGGTTTTAATAGAAATGACTTTGCTGGTTTTTTTGATAACAAACAAGGGCAGAGTTATTATCAAAATGATGGCTTAAGAGGCTATGAATGGCTTCCTAAAACACAATACAATACCAATGCATTTCTTAATTACAAAGGAGATAAATTTACGCTACTTTATAAGTTCGAATACTTTAATGAGATTTTGAACTATTATGATGAAACGGTACGGTCCAATATAAATGTTGAAAACCAAACAAGCAACCCCTCCTCTACAGACAAAATCTTCAAAACAAATAGGCTTGTAAATAATTTAAGCATTAATGGAACTTTTAATTCTGGTGCTAGGTATGATGCTTCTCTTTCGTATCAAGAACAGAAAAGAGACTTAAATCAATTTAACTATTACATCGTCACGCAGCAAAAAAGTGATGTGACAAACGAGACCTATCAATCTAGCAAAGTATTGTTCTCTAAAGGAACTATAAATAATCTTCTTCAGAACGATCTTTATAATTTTCAATTAGGCTATGAAGCACGATATAATAAAGGATTTGATACGCAAGCCTCTGGCGACGTCACTCAAGAAGACAAAGAATACACCCAAAGCAACTTTGCACTATTTACCTCTTCTGAATGGAAAATAACAGATGCCTTATCTGCAAGACCTGGATTTAGATACGAGTACAATTCAAAATTTAACACGAAACTTTTAGCTTCCCTGAGTCTTAGGCAACAATTAAAAAATGGCGTTGAGCTAAGAGGAAATATAGGCACCTCATACCGCACACCAAACTTTCAAGAACTCTATTACTATTTTGTAGATTCTAACCATGATGTGCAGGGGAATGAAAATTTAAATCCAGAAAAAGGATACACCGCCTTTATCAACCTAAAAAAAACAGCTACAATACCTAATGGAATAGTGACAAGCACGCTAAAAGCAAGTTATATAGACATTAATGATAAAATAGATCTTGCCATTATCAACAGCACCCCTTTGCAGTATGAGTACATCAATATAAATGCTTATAAACTTTGGGGATTGACCACCGATAACAGCTTGAAAAAAGAACAGTGGAATTTTAATTTTGGAGCCACCATACAAGGCATCTCTAGAATAGCAGCAAACGAAGCAAATGCTTCCAATGATTTCTTATACTCTTTTCAAATAAATACAAGCAGCACCTATATTTCTAAAAAATGGGACACCGCTTTTAGTCTCCTATTTAAATACAACGGTGCACAATATGATTACACCGCTTCTGATGCAGACGAAGAAGGCAATTCTATTTTCTCAAAATCTAAAACCAATGCCTATAGCTGGATGGATGCTTCCATCAAGAAATCTTTTTTGGAGAAAAAAATTCAAGCAACCATAGGCGCTAGAAACTTATTAGATGTAACCAGCGTAGCCATCAGTAGTACCACT
This sequence comes from Cellulophaga algicola DSM 14237, assembly GCF_000186265.1. Taxonomy (NCBI): domain Bacteria; kingdom Pseudomonadati; phylum Bacteroidota; class Flavobacteriia; order Flavobacteriales; family Flavobacteriaceae; genus Paracellulophaga; species Paracellulophaga algicola. Next base: position 2,188,852 of record NC_014934.1, on the reverse strand, counting down.
TCTGGGGGCACGCATTCTACGAATAACAACGGACTTTTACTTGGTTACGGTAGGTCTTTTTATTTAAAACTATTATACAATCTAAACTTTTAACAATTACACTTATGAAACACCATGCACTTCCTTTTATTGCCGCATTAGCCGTATTACTATTTTCTAGTTGCTCTGATGATGATACTCCAGCAGCTCCTATAGAAATTGTCATAGAGGGTGCCGCAATTTCCCCAGAGGTTGGAGGATCTAATGAACCTAACCAAGTCTACATAGACTTAAGTACAGAAACTACCACTACCGCAAAGAGAGATTCTTGGGACTTAGGCTTTTATGCCGGATCAGAATTTCAAGTTATTATTAACGGCGCTCTTTACATGGCAGTAGCTGCTTTAACTACGACGGATATTGATGCCGTAAATAGCACTACCGAAGAGGTAGTAAATTTACAACCACAAGTTGCCGTTGGCACGTATGAGGCTTCAAACGCCGTCTTTATAGACAACCCAAACGGGCAAATTACCAGTACTGCAATAGCCACGATAGAAGATACGGATGAAAATAACCCAGTATACTTACTTAACTTAGGAAAAGAAATAGGCACTACGCCTGCCACTACGGGTAGTGCAAATGTATCTGGAGATAATAGGGGTTGGAAAAAAATAAGAATTTTAAAATCAGGGGCGGATTATATTTTACAATTCGCCAATTTAGAAGATACCACACACCAAGAAGTTACCATTACTAAAGATTCTGCATATAATTTCTCCTACTTTAGTTTTACCACAGAAACGATAGTATCCGTTGAACCAGAGGCAACAAAGTGGGATTTAAACTTTACTGTATTTACCGACATTATAGAAGGTTTTGGTTCTTATGGTTATGCTGATTATGTGACGAACAATATAAAAGCAAACGTTAGCGCATATATCGTAGATACAACAGAAGGTACTTTGACCTATGATAATTTTACATTGACAGCTATTAATCCTGCTAATTTTTTAAATGACCAACGTGGAATAGGTAGCACTTGGAGAAATGGTGGAGGACCAAGCACATTACCCTCTTTAAAAGAAGACGTATTTTTTGTTCTTAGAGATACGGATGACAATTACTATAAAATAAAATTTTTAGCGCTTACCAATGAGGCAGGCGAAAGAGGTAACCCTGAATTTATTTATAGCCTACTTCAATAGACATCCAGATGTCCTAAAATTAGTGTATTATAATTTTAGATCCCTTAGCGTAATTGTTAAGGGATTTTTTTATGCTCAACAAATAAGTCTTAATTTTGAAATTAAATTCCTTTTATGAAACCTTTCCGCTTCAAACAGTTTACCGTTAATCAAGATAAATGCGCTATGAAAATAGGCACAGACGGGGTGCTTTTAGGGGCATGGACTACCGTAAAGGATACAAGTTACAGTATACTAGATATTGGCGCAGGAACTGGTGTCATCTCCTTAATGCTAGCGCAACGAAGCTACGCCGAAAACATTGAAGCTATAGAACTTGACGGTGATGCCTTTGAACAGTGTACCGAAAACTTTGAAGCTTCAGAGTGGGGAGATCGCCTATTTTGCTTTCATGCTGGTTTTGATGAGTTTGTAGATGAATATACCGAGGAAGACCCTGAGGAAGCAGAGTTGTATGATGTAATAGTGTCTAACCCACCTTTTTATAGTGAAGAAGTTTCTAGTGGTGATGACGCTCGTGATCAAGCACGTCAAAACTCTTCCTTACCTTTTGATGAGTTAGTTTCCGGAGTTTCCAAACTACTTTCTCCCAAAGGGATATTTGCTACGATTATCCCTTATAAAGAAGAAGAAAATTTTATTGCTTTAGCTGCACAAAATAATTTATTCCCCAACAGAATTACACAGGTTAGAGGAACAAAAAATACCGAAATTAAAAGAAGTCTATTAGAGTTTTCATTTACAGAATGTACATATACACCAAATGAACTTGTCATAGAATTAGAACGAAATATATACACCCAAGAATACATAGCCCTTACTAAGGATTTTTATTTAAAAATGTAACTTTTAAGCATTGTCATGTTATAAATCTTTAATTATCTTTGGTAAAAACCCATAGCTATGCGACCAGATTTATTTGAAGCTCCTGATTACTACAACATTGATGATCTTTTATCAGAAGAACACAAACTGGTTCGTGATGCTGCCAGACAATGGGTAAAACGTTCTGTTTCTCCTATTATAGAAGAATATGCTCAGAAAGCAGAATTCCCTAAAGAAATTATTGGCGGTCTGGCAGAAATTGGTGCTTTTGGCCCTTATATTCCGCAAGAATATGGTGGCGCAGGATTAGACCAAATTAGTTACGGCCTTATTATGCAAGAGATAGAACGCGGCGATAGTGGTGTGCGTTCTACAGCTTCGGTACAATCTTCATTAGTAATGTATCCTATTTACGCCTATGGGAATGAAGCACAACGTAAAAAATATTTACCAAAATTAGCTTCCGGAGAATTTATGGGTTGCTTTGGGTTAACAGAACCCAATCATGGTTCTAACCCAAGTGGCATGGAAACCAAATACAAAGATATGGGAGATCATTACCTCCTAAACGGTGCAAAGCTTTGGATTTCAAATTCCCCCTTCGCGGATATTGCTGTCGTATGGGCAAAAAATGAAGAAGGACGTATTCACGGACTAATTGTAGAACGCGGTATGGAAGGGTTTTCTACGCCAGAAACCCATAATAAATGGTCTTTACGGGCAAGTGCTACTGGCGAACTCATATTTGATAATGTTAAGGTTCCTAAAGAGAATATTCTTTTAGGAAAAACAGGATTAGGTGCTCCACTTGGATGCCTAGATTCTGCCCGATATGGCATAGCTTGGGGTGCTATTGGAGCTGCTATGGATTGTTACGATACCGCCTTGCGGTATGCCAAAGAGCGCATACAGTTCGGGAAGCCAATTGCTGCAACACAATTACAACAGAAAAAATTAGCAGAAATGATTACCGAAATTACTAAAGCGCAATTAATGGCACTACGCTTAGGGCAACTTAAAAATGAAGGAAAAGCGACCACTGCTCAGATTTCTATGGCAAAACGTAATAATGTAGAAATGGCACTGAAAATTGCTAGAGAAGCTAGACAAGTTTTAGGCGCTATGGGAATCTCAGGAGAATATAGCATTATGCGTCATATGATGAATTTAGAGAGCGTAATTACCTATGAAGGCACCCATGATATTCATCTTTTAATTACCGGAGCAGATATAACAGGCCTCTCTGCTTTTCAATAGACCCGCATATCTTTAACAAAAACTTAGTACACTTGAAAAAGCAAGTAAACTAACTTTGTGCGTATATAGGTTAACTAAAAACTTAGAAAATGAAAACTTTAAAATACAGTATACTTTTTTCACTTCTTTTTGTTTTTGCTGGACAAGCACAAACGGTAAAAGATCAAAGAATAATTGATGATGCAAAAGAAGCTCAAGGGCTTTTAATTAATGCTGATGATGGTTTAGCAGATTTCTTTAAAGATTCTGCAGGATATGTTCTTTTCCCTAATGTAGGTAAAGGCGGATTTATTATTGGTGCTGCTTCTGGGAATGGTGCGGTATATGAGGATGGTAGATTAGTAGGAATGGCCGATCTTAAAAAATTAAACATCGGATTTCAAGCAGGTGGCCAATCCATTATTGAGGTTATCTTTTTTGAAACTAAAGAAGCTTTGAATGACTTTAAAGAAGGCAAATTTTCTTTCGCTGCCGAAGCTTCTGCTGTAGCAGTACGTTCAGGAATTGCTTTTAATGCGAAATACAAAGACGGTGTAGCCGTGTTTGCTTTACCAAAAGCAGGATTAATGGCTGATGCCTCTGTAGGCGGACAAAAATTTAAGTTTACTTCTTTTGAATAAATCGTCAAAAAATAGTAAATAAAAAAGGGAGCCATTTGGCTCCCTTTTTTATTTTTTTACTTTTTCTACCGTGACCACTACTGATTTACTAATGGGAGTGAAACTCCTATCTGCAAAATGATTGTAAGGCACCAATACATTTGTTTCTGGATAATAGGCTGCAATATCTCCTTTAGGAATAGCATACGGCAAAACTTTAAAATTAAAAGCGATACGAGCTGTAGCGTCATAATTACTTTTTAAGTTAACAACATCTAGCTTTTGTAAACCTTTTTCTTTCATGTCTTCCGCATTCATAAAAACCACGCGGCGCTCATTATACACTCCTCTGTACCGATCGTCTAAACCATAAATTGTGGTATTAAATTGATCATGAGAGCGGATGGTCATCAACATAAATTCGTCTGATGTTAACTGATGCTCTGGTAATTTATTCAGGGTAATTTGTGCTTTGCCATTAGGAAGCATGCTAAAGTCTAAATTACGTACATTATTAGGTAAATAGTACCCCACGCCCTTAGATTGCTCATTAGTATTACTAAAACCTTTCACTACTTTATCCATAGTTTCACGCATCAAATCATAATCGGTTCCTAATGCTAACCAATCAACCGCATGATTCCCTTTAAAATAAGCATTCGCAATACCTGCTATTATATCTGGCTCACTTTGTAAATTCCCCGAAGTTGGTTTTAGCACACCTTTAGATTGGCGCACACGTCCCATACTATTTTCAACCGTTATAAAGCGTTCTTTCCCATCTTTAACATCCTTTTCAGAACGGCCGTATGTTGGTAAAATTAATGCTGTTTTACCTGTGACTAAATGACTTCTGTTTAATTTAGTACTCACCTGCACTGTTAGACTACAAGCTTCAATGGCTTCTGCTGTATATGTTGTATCTGAAGCCGCCATTAAAAAATTACCACCAAGACACATAAATACTTTAGCCTTACCATCATGCATGGCTTTCATTGCTTTAACCACATCATAACCTGGTTGATCAGGGGCCGTAAAGCCTAAATGTTCTTGAATACGCTGATTAAGTCCTTCATCTACAAAATGCATAATCCCTACACTCCTATCACCTTGCACATTAGAGTGCCCGCGAACCGGACAAGTACCTGCATTTGGTTTCCCAATTGCCCCTTTCAATAATAATAAATTTATAAATTCTCGTATGGTTTCTACCCCATTTTTATGTTGGGTAAGCCCCATTGCCCAGCAAACTACAATTTTAGATTTCTTAGCAAGAAATTCTACCGCTACATCTATTAGTTTTTCATTAACTCCGGTTTGTTGTATTAAATCTTCAAGATCAAAATTTTGAATATCTGCAAGTAAAGCTTCGTACCCATCTGTATATTGATTGATAAAATCATGATCAAAGACAGCTGCATCAAGTTGATCTAAAGCGGCTAATTTTTTGATTATTGCTTTTAGTAAAGGAATATCTTGGTTAATGCGTACCGGCAAATGTAAATCTGCAATATCTATAGGCTTACCAATCCACCCTTCTATATGTTGTGGATTTTTAAAATTAACAAGTCCAGACTCTTCCAATGGATTTATACTGATAATTTTACCACCATTTGCTTTACATTTTTCTAAAGCAGAAAGCATTCTAGGATGGTTTGTTCCTGGGTTTTGCCCTGCAACAATAACGACCTCTGCTTCATACAAATCTTCTAATTTAATAGACCCCTTACCAATACCTAAAGTTTCTCCTAAAGCAACACCACTAGACTCATGGCACATATTAGAACAATCTGGCATATTATTAGTTCCTAAAGCCCTAGCAAACATACCGTATAAAAAAGCCGCTTCATTACTAGAACGACCTGAGGTATAAAAAATAGCTTCATTAGGATCTTTCATCGCAGCAAGTTCTTCTGCCACTAATTGATATGCATTCTCCCAAGAGATAGGCTGGTAATGCAAGCTTCCAGGTTCCAACAATAGCGGTTCTGTGAGTCGGCCAAATTTATTTAATTCATAATCTGTAAGTTGTGATAACGCTACTATAGAATTTTTTGCAAAAAAAGAAGCATCAATCTTATTCGTTGTTGCCTCATCTGCTAGTGCTTTTGCGCCATTCTCACAGTATTCTGCAAACTTCGAGGATTTTTCTGGGTCAGGCCAAGCACAGCTTGGACATTCAAATCCGTCTACCTGATTCATTTTCAGCAAAGTGCCCATAGCGCGCACTACACCCATTTCTTTAAACGTATGCTTCAACGCTTCTTTTACCCCTAATGCCCCTGCTGCAACAGTAACTGGAGCCTCTACTTTTATGTTATTAAATTTTAAACTTCCTGTTAGCGATACTTTTCTTTGCACCTTAACCTCACCCATGTTTCCCTATTTTGACCAATTAGTTTATCCAGAATACTTATACTTCTAAACAAGTAGTTAAATTTAAGGTTTTATCAACTATTTGTGCAGGATATACCATCCAAAAAATTGACTCCATTAAAAATTATAGTAATTTTATCCCTATTGATTTAATGTTACGTTTATGAAATATTATGTATTGCTGCTTGCGCTCCTTATTCTAGGCTGCAAAAATGAGGTTAAGAAAGTTCCCGAAAAACCTATTATAGAAACCCCGCCTACCGAACTTAATATAATTACTACTCCAGATGAGTTATTGGGAGAATTATTTGCTAAAATTCAATTAGAACAGGTTTTTGATGATGGAAAAACATTTGTGGATTGTATCCCAAAATTTCCTTACGATGAAATTAAACGCAACTACGAGCAACAAAAAAAGGATTCTACTTTCAATTTGAAAACGTTTGTCTATACTAATTTTGAAATCCCAAAAGCTATATCTTCCGATTTTAAATCGGATGCTACTAAAACCGCAGCGGAACATGTAACTGCACTATGGCCCGTTTTAAAAAGAGATTCTGATCAAGAAAATGAACTAAGCTCTTTAATTCCTTTACCAAAATCTTACATAGTTCCTGGTGGGCGTTTTAGAGAAGTGTACTATTGGGATAGCTATTTTACCATGTTAGGTTTAGTAGAAAGTGGTGAATTTGAACTGGTTGAAAATATGTTAGATAATTTTACCCACCTTATCAATACCGTTGGTCATATCCCAAATGGAAATAGAACGTATTACATCACTAGGTCTCAGCCTCCGTTCTTTTCTCAAATGGTGAAATTATTAGCAGCGTTTAAAGGCGATAGTGTTTATCAAAAATATAAAGAACCTCTTAAAAAAGAATATGAATTCTGGATGGATGGTGCTGAATCTACCTCCTATGCTATTAATCATGTTGTACTCACACCTGTTGGAGTTTTGAATAGGTATTATGACAAAGGAGATACTCCTAGACAAGAATCATACAGAGAAGATTATACTCAAGTAGAAAAAACATCTGGAGGAACAAAAATGTATCGCGATTTACGTTCTGGAGCAGAATCTGGATGGGATTATTCTTCTAGATGGTTTGCTGACGGAAAAACAATAGAGACTATTGAAACCACCGATATTCTTCCCGTAGATTTAAATGCACTTATGTACGGTCTAGAAGATGTTCTTCTTACTGCCTTTAAGGATGATTCTGAGTTCACCACAACGTTAAAAAAGAGCATGGAAAACCGTAAAGAATTTTTAAATAGGTATAGCTATAATGAAACCTTGGGGGTCTTTGAGGATTATAATTGGGTTACTAGTGAGCCTACTGGTGTAATTTCTTTAGCAACCGTTTATCCTTTATTTTTTAAAATGACAACCCAAGAACAGGCAGATAGAGTAGCCACCTATATAACCCATAATTTATTAAAACCAGGAGGCGTTGTTACTTCCAATAACAACACGGGTCAACAATGGGATGCGCCAAATGGCTGGGCACCCTTGCAGTGGATGACTATTGTAGGGCTAGAAAACTACGGACATCATGAGTTAGCAAAAATTATAGCTACGCGGTGGATAGCCTTAAATGAAAAGGTATATGCAAACACCGGCAAGTTTGTAGAGAAATACAATGTAGAAGACATGACCTTAGATGCTGGTGGCGGAGAGTATCCAGTTCAAGACGGATTTGGCTGGAGTAATGGTGTTTATCTAGCCTTAAAAAATCAGTACGAAAAAGATTAAAACAAATTTTAAGCAGTTCACCACAAGTTTTACTACTTACGCATCAATTGTTTTAAAAAAGCAATGAACAGTTATACATTTGACACGAGTTAGTTAGTTAATTATTTAGTAATAATAATTTTTCATTTTCATATAGTGTTCTCGTAAAAGAGCCCAATCTTTATAGATTTGGGCTCTTTTCTATTCAAAGCTATCTAGATTATCTATTTTTTAACTTATAAAAAATAAACGACGGTTCTGTTTCTTACACCCAATAATACTGCTATTTTTACCGTTATTATTTCAATTTATCGATGTAATTTGAATTAATCACCTTTACCAACAGATCATGCTCCCGCTAAAGAAAAGAATACATCATCCCATATTTGTGGTTCCATTGTCACTTTTTTTATCGGTGTCTGGATATGTAATGAGTGATTTATTTGTACACTGGCAGAAATTCTGGCTCGGCATGTATTTAGCGGTACTGCTACCTATTATAATATCATTGCCCCTTGCTTTAATCATGGATCGCTATTTCAAAAAATTTCAGTCTCAACAAAAAGAATTAGAGCATTTAGACACGATCAATAAGAAGCTATTCCTGTTAATTTCACATGATGTTAGATCTCCTCTAGCGAGTTTGATCGGCACTATTGATTTAGTAGCGGATAACGATTTAGACCCTGAAGAAGCTAGACATTACTTTTCAGAGCTTTCTAGCAAAATTAAAAATGTAAATTCCTTTTTAGATGGTTTGCTTAATTGGGCCAGAAGACAAACCCAAAACAAACCTTTAGAATTTGCATTGTATGACAGTAGTGATATCATAAAGCTTACTCATGATTTACTGGAGCCTACTGCCAAGCTTAAAAAAATTAGAATTACGATGGATATTGGAGCTTATAAAATATATTCTGATAAAGAGAGCTACTCTTTTGTACTAAGAAATATTTTACACAATGCCATTAAATTTACGCCTATTGATGGAGAGATTATCATTAAAACTTTTGTAAAAAATAAACAGATCTATACCACAATCCAAGATTCTGGCATTGGCATCACGAACAAGGAGATAATAAAAATACTAGACGGTGAAAATTGGCATACTACCAAAGGTACCTCAAACGAAAATGGATCCGGATTTGGATTAAGAACATGTCTTTACTACCTGAAAAAAAATAATGGAACACTTTTAATAGAGAGTAAATTAAATGCAGGAACAAAAATGATAATTGTTCTACCGCAGGGTTGATTTATAAATTTATTTGAAAAACCATTGGTGGTTTCATGATTTTTAAAGCTATGATTACACTTTTAATTCATTTCACAACAATTTTCTCTTAGTACACATCAATAATTTTAAAAAAATACCTAACGGTTATATATTTGAAATGAGTTAGTTAGTTAGTTAGTTACTAGTAAAATTTTCATTTTCATATAGTGTTCTCGTAAAAGAGCCCAATCTTAGTAGATTCGGGCTCTTTTTTTGTTTAGAAACTTAAGTAAAATATCCTATTTATAGCCATGAAATGACTGGGTTACAGTTCATCGTTACAAAAAAGACATTCATCGAGCCCTTGTAACAATTCAACTTTATTGTAGGTTTTTTCTTTCTTTATTGGTGTAATTTTGTACTTCATAAATGAATAAAATCAGCTTAACCTATATTAAATTTATTTAAAAACCCAAATCATGTTTCCCTTAAAAAATAAGTTACACCACCCTATTATCATCGTATTGATGTGTGTTAGTTTATCAATCCTTGGATACCTTATCACAGATTTTATTGCTAACTGGGGTAAATTCTGGGAAGGCCTCTATTTAAGTATATTCCTTCCTATATTTATAGCTACGCCTATTGCTATAATTATAGATCGTTATTTTAAAAAAATAAGATCTCAAAATATTGAACTAGAACGACTAGACGCTATTAATAAAAAATTATTCCTATTAATTTCGCATGATGTTAGGTCTCCTCTAGCCAGTTTAAAAGGGATTCTAAATTTGATAGTCAATAACCAACTAGAGGAACAGGAAAGTAAAATGTATCTTAACCAACTCTCTGATAAATTGGAACATTTGGATGTTTTTTTAAATGGACTTTTAGAATGGTCACAAAAACAAACACAAAACAAACCCTTAGATTTTACAAATTTTGATGCATTAGAAGTAATTAAGCCTACACTTAAATTACTAGAGCATGCCATTGAAAACAAAGACATTGTTACTACATTAAAAAGTAGAGGAACACAGCTCTATGCCGATAAAGAAAGTTTCTCTTTCGTCTTTAGAAATGTATTGCATAATGCTATAAAGTTCACGGGTAAAGAAGGAAAAATACATGTAGAAACAAGTTCACTTAACGGAGAAATACACATTACCATTAAAGACAATGGTGTTGGTATCTCTGAAAAAGAAACACATAAAATATTAAATGGCACCAACTGGTACACTACAAAAGGAACTTCTGAAGAAAATGGTTCTGGTTTTGGATTACGCAGCTGTTTTTATTATTTGAAAAAAAATAATGGGCGCCTTAAAATTGAAAGTGAGATTGGGAGTGGTAGCACATTTACTATTGTGTTACCGGAAGCTTCATGAAATTTAAAAGTATAAATCAAAGTTTTAAATAGGTCTTACAACAAAATGTAACAGATAAACCACATGTTTTGCTACTTACACATCAATAGTTTTACAAAAGTGAGTAAACATACTATATTTGACACGAGTTAGTTAGTAAATTTTCATTTTCATATAGTGTTCTCGTAAAAGAGCTCGGTCTTAATTGACTCTGAGCTCTTTTTTTTGCGATATAGTATCCGTTTTTTTTAGACTATTAGGCAAAATCTATAGACTTTTCATAAAACTGAAATAACTTTAATTTCTCTTTAGAATTTCATTTTACATTTGAAAATCAATCCTTTAAAACACAAAATTACGCTAGCTTAAAACCACCTAAATACTCTTTGTCACAACAATAGTGTGCATGAAATTCCTTTAACTGGTATTTTCTTTATATTTTGAATGTTCAACAGACTAAGCATAACAACCAAAAGAGTGTTCACTATTCTAAATTCATTGTTTGGTGCTAGAAAGACCATACTTTAATTTAAAAGAAATGCAATAGCAAAGAAACAATAGAACCCCGCTTTTTATGAAAAGAAAAATACTTACCATTCTAGTTATTTTTATATTGGGCAAGGCTGCTGCACAAGTAGACAGCACTACCGTCGCACCAAAGACTAATCTATTAAAGAAAACTATAGTACCGCTATCGCTTATTGGTACAGGTATCTTATTATCTGATAGTGGCTTTGAGAAATCATTTAATACAAGCTCTAGACATTGGATAGGAAACGATTTTGAAACAAGTTTAGATGATTATACACGATATGCACCTGTGGCCACCCTATATATTGCTGACATAGCAGGCATTAAAGCAAAAAACCATTGGTTTGATCAGACTAAAAATCTTGCCCTTTCCATGATTTTGACAGATGTATTGACGCGAGCGCTAAAAAAAAACATTTACAAACTTAGACCTGATGGCGCTAATGAAAATGCTTTCCCTTCTGGGCACACTTCTATCACTTTCGCCTCTGGCGCTGTCGTTTATGAAGAATTTAAAGATGCCAGTCCGCTCTTAGCGTATTCGGGATACGGTTTTGCTACGCTTACGGGTGGGTTACGATTGGCAAATAATAAACATTGGATTTCCGATGTCTTGGCTGGTGCCGGTTTAGGTATTCTAGTCACCAAATTAGTCTATCATTTTGACTACTTATTTAAATGGAATCCCTTCATCAACTCAAAGGATATGTCCCTTATTCCAAGATATTCCGAAGGAAACGTCGGACTCTATTTTTCAAAAAAGTTTTAGCAAGCGTGGTTTCGTTCATCTTCTGAGCAAAAAGAATACGTATTAAAAAATAAATCTAAAAATAATTATTCGCTAGTTTGATGTCATTTACAGGAGTATCAACTATGATTGTAGACTTTTTAAGCTGCCTTATTGCAATAGCATTATCGATAATAGGTAGAATTATAAGGATTAACAAGATGAAAAAGAATAGTGTTCCCAAGTAATTCAATCAGTTGATTAAGAGTTACACCTTTAAAAATAATATAAATCGACTAAAAAACTTTAAAATAAAAATTAGAATCTTCGGGAAATTAAAGTAATCTAAAAACATTATAAACACAAAAAACCCCTGTACATACAGGGGTTTTTTACTTTCGTACTCGAGGCGGGAATCGAACCCGCACTCCAGAGGAACTGGATTTTGAATCCAGCGCGTCTACCAATTCCGCCACTCGAGCTCTTAAGGAGTGCAAAACTATAAAATATATTTCTGTTTTTGACAAAAAATCTGATAATAATCCTTTATCACGACAAATAAATCTTTAAATTTGCACTCCTTAAAGAATTTGAAGTCCAATAAACTTAAAAACAAGAGATTAACAATGTCTTATCAAGTACCAGAACCTAAAATTTTTGCATGTACTCAAAGTACTGCATTAGCAGAGAAAATTGCTAAATCTTACGGTACGGAGTTAGGAAAAGTTATCTTTTCCAGATATAGTGATGGAGAGTTCCAACCTTCCTTTGAAGAATCAGTTAGAGGCACGCGAGTTTTTATTATTGGCTCTACCAACCCTAGTTCTGAAAATTTAATGGAAATGTTGTTAATGCTTGATGCTGCAAAACGCGCATCTGCCAGACATATTACCGCAGTTATGCCTTATTTTGGTTGGGCAAGACAAGACAGAAAAGACAAACCTAGAGTGCCCATTGCCGCAAAATTAGTAGCAAAGATGCTCGAGGCAGCTGGTGCAACTCGTATTATCACGATGGATTTGCATGCAGATCAAATTCAAGGATTTTTTGAAAAACCTGTTGATCACTTATTTGCATCTACCTTATTTTTACCTTATTTAAAGAATTTAAACTTAGACAATCTTACAATAGCTTCTCCTGATATGGGAGGATCTAAAAGAGCTTATGCGTATTCTAAAGCATTGCAATGTGATGTTGTTATTTGCTATAAGCAAAGAGAGAAAGCCAATATAATTTCTCATATGGAATTGATTGGAGATGTAAAAGGTAAAAATGTTGTTTTAGTTGATGATATGGTAGATACTGCCGGAACATTAACAAAAGCAGCTGACTTAATGATAGAACGCGGTGCACTTAGCGTACGTGCAATTACCACTCACGGTCTTTTATCTGGAGACGCTTATGAGAAAATAGAAAAATCACAACTATCTGAATTAATCATTACTGATTCTATTCCTTCAAGAAAGGATAGCAATAAAGTACGTGTATTAAGTTGTGCAGAATTATTTGCTGATGTTATGGAGAGAGTTCATAACAACACCTCAATTAGCTCTAAATTTTTAATGTAGCTTCCGCTAAGCGCCTAAGGCAATAGCTTATAACAATAAAGCATCTTGACTAAAGAAAGCTAGGGTCACAAATTAAAGTAGAATAATTAATAGTTAAATATATATAATGAAGTCAATTACAATCTCAGGATCTAAAAGAGAAAGCGTAGGCAAGAAAGCAACAAAAGCCTTACGTAATGCTGGAAAGGTTCCTTGCGTACTGTACGGAGGGGAAACACCATTACACTTTTCAGCGGATGAACCAGCATTCAAAACCTTAGTGTACACCCCGAACGCTCACACCGCAGTGATTGAAATCGAAGGTGGCGATAAGTTTGACGCTGTTTTACAAGACATTCAATTTCACCCAGTTACAGATGCGATCTTACATATTGATTTCTATCAGTTATTTGCTGATAAAGAAGTTACTATGGATATTCCTGTACAATTAAAAGGTAATTCTCCAGGGGTAATGAACGGTGGTCGTTTATTATTTAGAAAACGTAAATTAACTATCAAAGCATTACCAGCTAAATTGCCAGATTTCTTTGATATTGATATTTCTAAATTAAAAATTGGTAATAACATTACTGTTGAAACGTTGTTAAAAGACGAATTCACAATTTTACACCCAGAAAACACTGTTGTTGTTCAAGTTAAATCTGCTCGTAATGCAGTTCTTACTGACGAAGAAGAAGGTGAAGAAGGTGCTGAAGGCGAAGAAGGAGCAACAGAAGCTGCTGCTGAATAAACTTTTGACCAATAATCTTAAAAAGCATCTCAGCGTAATTGTTGAGATGCTTTTATATTTATACCCATTAACAATCTATTCTATCTTAGATGTTTAATTTTATAAAGTTCCTTTCTAATAAACCTAAAAGCTATCTAGAAGAGCAAAATACTATGAAAAAATATTTGATCATTGGCTTAGGAAATATAGGCCCAGAATATGCCCAAACAAGACATAATATAGGATTTAAAGTACTTGACAAACTTGCTGAACTAGAAGATCTAAACTTTGAAACAGCTAAACTTGGTGCTGTTACTACCTTAAAATTAAAAGGGAGAAGCGTTTTACTCTTAAAACCATCAACCTATATGAATTTAAGTGGCAAGGCACTTCAGTACTGGATGGAGAAAGAGAACATTCCTCTTGAGAACGTGCTTGTTATTACAGATGACATCAACTTAGATTACGGTGTAATAAGAGTAAAAACCAAAGGCAGCAATGGGGGTCATAATGGATTAAAAGACATTCAAAATGTATTAAACTCTGCTAATTACAACCGATTTAGATTCGGAGTTGGAGCAGATTTTGGAAAAGGAAAACAAGTAGATTATGTTCTTGGAAAATGGAATGATGATGAAAAAGCAGCAATGCCTGAACGCTTAGAGCGATCTGCCGAATTAATAAAATCTTTTGTGCTTGCAGGTATTACTATTACTATGAATCAATACAATAATTCCTAATATATTATAAAATTTTAAAGCTATATATTCCAGTAATTGAAGTGTTACTAGCAGAATCAATAGTTTTTACACGCCAATAATATACTGTATTTTCTAATACAGAAACTTCTAATTCACTTACATTATTTCCCACCGTACCAACTAATTCCGTTGGAGGATTACTCGTAGAAAAGTACACTTCGTATGTTTCTATATCTGAATCTAAATCAGATCCAGACCAAGCTAATGCCACCTCATTATTTACATCTCTTAACACCGTTTCTCCTGATAGAGGTGATGTAAGCCTTGCAGGAAAAGGAATATGCGACAATATAGTGCCTGCATTGTAAAAATTCCAAGTTTTACTTGTAGCCGAAGAAGCTACGGTTGAACTTTCAGAGACAACATGCCACGAATAAGGAGTTCCTTTAGTTACCTGCACCTGTGCAGACGTCTGGTTTGTACTTACCACTTGCGGAGAAGCAGTCAACAAATTCTCTACGGTTAATTTATAACTTTGCGTGTTATTTGATGCCTCCCATTCAAAAGTGATCAATCTTGTCGTTTCATTAATATCAACCCCAGTAGTACACTCTGAATCCTGAAGCGGAAAAACAAGCAAAGCACTGCTAGGCACCTTAACCTCATCTTTTGAGCACCCAAATATGAATAGAAAAACACCCAGTCCAATTATTCTTCTCATTGCTTAATTAATTTAAAGGTCTCTTTTAAACGATCACTCTGTAATTTTAAAACATATACTCCTGATGGAATGTCTGTTACTAAAATTATTAATTCTGTTGTACCACGGTCTATTGTTACCGTTTTAACTAATCTGCCATTTAGGGCAAAGATTTGAATCACATTATTATTCGTTTCTACTCCTGTAAAAATGCGCACTTCTTCACGTGCAGGATTTGGGTAAATAAATGGTTTATCAAGCAGAATGTATTCCATCTCAAAAGACCCTTGACATGGTAAATTGGTGATTACTTTTAACGTATTAATACCATTCTCTAAAGATAATTTATAAGTAGAATCAGTCACGATTAACTCCACACCATTAAGGCTAACGACATATTCGTCTGCACCATTTAAGCCTAAATCAACCGTACTCCCATCACTAGAAACCACAGCAGAAACATCTAGTTCGTCGGGTTGTGTAATAACCGCATCAAAACAATATTGTTCATACGTTATAGAACCGTCTGTTCCCGATATACAGACTTGATAGCTCCCTGATTGTAAACTATCCAACCTATACGTTGTTGTAAAATTAGCAACCTCATTAATCCCATTTCCAGAAATACTAACCGAATATGCTAATGATGTACTCGCAGAGATTGAAATTGCACCATCATTATTTGCCCTACAAGACTCACTTCTCAAACTAACTTCAAAATTAGAAGCATCAAAATAATACAGCGGACATCCTTGTGTATCTACTTCCTGACCTTCCGGCGTCCCCAAACACATATCATCACCATCATCAAAAACCCCATCATTATCTGCATCTGGCCTCAATTCTCCTTCAACACATAATTCTAAAGAGAAACCATTCAATGACCCTCCATCACCTCCTGCACCATCACTAATTTCTAAAATCCAATCGCCTTTAGAAGATTCTCCATTAAAAGAATTTAAAGAACCTAAAGGTTTTACCAGCCCGTTTATAGCAGGATTAGTACCACAAACAAAACTACCCGCACTTTGATCAAATGTGGCATTTACATTTCTATTTTCTCCACAAGAATTTGCCATTAAAATAACCGTTGTTCCTTCTGGAGAAGTCAGTTTAACTGTAAGGTCTGCTAAATAGGTATGTGTAATATCTAAAATAACATTCACATCAGAAAGTGGTAAATCTTCAATAAATGAAATAGTCGAAAATATCGTAGGAGAACCAGATGATGATATGGTGATAGGCAAACTTTTTGCTGAAATAACTTTACAATCAATATTTGTAGTAGTAAAACTAAATGCCGATCCAAAAACCCCTTCTCCACAATTATTCTTTGGTTTTATACGCCAGTAATATGTTGTATTCGGAGCTAATCCTAAAGAAGTATAGGTAGTCGTTAATACACTAGCTGATTCTACCACACTTGCAAATGCATTATCTGTAGCAATTTCAATAGCATAAGAACTACTAGAAGGCTCTTCTAACCATTCAAAAACTTGATTAATACCCGCACCTACCTGCCCATCTGTCGGTAACGTTAATACCACAGGCGTAAAACTCGTATCCTCTATAGAAATAGTTAAAGTAACCTGTTTTGTAACACTTGCGGTAGTTGCTATAACGTCTATTTGATATTCTCCAGCAGCTACAGCACCACTATTCGTAAAAGTTAAATCTACTAAAGTACCATCTGTTGTTGCTGTGGTTGGAGAAAAGCTTGCCGCTAAGCCAGTAGGCAATCCAGACACACTAAAAGTAGCTGTTTCTGTAAATCCAGTATTCGCTTCGTATACAAAAGGAATCATTAAGTCCAGAGGCTGACAAATGAAATAATCTAAAGCAGGGAAGCTTAAAACGATCGTACTGCTCGTAATTGAAAAATTAGTGTTGTTTACTGCAAAGAAAACGTTATCACTTGCTTTAACCATTATCCTGGCTTGCGCAGTTACCACATTGGGTAACAAAACAGTATAAGCGCCGTCATTAGCCACATCGTCAGCTAAGGTTGTCGAAAAAGTAACTCCACCATCCGTAGACAAAAATATATCTACATATTGTGCATTTACACTTGAATTAGTTGTTTGAGCAACGTCCCACAAAACTTCTTGAGAACTCCCTGCTTCATAGCTTAACGAGGCATTTTGTGAAAGCACTTGAAAAGGACCCGCATTTTCAACAACGTTTACTTTCATTAAATCTGAAACTACTTGCCCTCCTCCAGAGGCATTATCACGAACAGTTAATGCAAAATTTAAATCTCTTTCTATTGTTGGTAATGTTTCCCAAGCGGAATTAACTACTGGATTAGTTTGCGTAAGGTTACCACTAATTACACTCGATAATTTTGGGAAATAACGACTTGAATCTGTCGATGGTTTCTGTGACCTAAATAAAGCACCAGAAGGATTCGTAGGTCCAAAAGTAGCACTAGTGACTACCCCGTCGTCTACTTGTTCCCACGCATAGGTTAATACATCTGAAGCATCTGAATCTGAAGCATTACCAGTAAGAACAAAGGGGGTCCCTTTCGGAATAGTGTAATCTGGAAGCGCAACAAGTACAGGCGGAACGTTAACAATAGGGATTTCTGTAGCGCAACTTGTCGTTGCTAAATTTTCTGAAATTTGTTTGATACTATAATAATGAAAATAGTCTTGTCCGTTAGAAGCAACATTGTTCACCCCAGAAATACCTGCATACCCCATAATTGTAGTACCACTACCAGGTTCTGCTTGTACTTGGGTTCCTTCAGATTCAAAAGACCAGGTGTGATTAGCACCTAGTTGATGTCCCATTTCATGAGCAACAAAATCTAAATCGAACATATCTCCTTCTGGTGTAGTTCCTGAAGAATAAGCACTTCCTTTTTGAGCATCTTTACAGACAGATCCTATAAAACCAGCATCACCTCCATTAGAGTCTTCATTTAACAAATGCCCTATATCATAGTTTGCGGCACCAATAACACTCGTTAAAGTACTTTGAGTTTGCGTATTTAAATTTCCATTGTAAGGGTCCGTAGTTGCCGAGGTATAAATTACCAAATCTGTAGTTGCTATTAACTCAAGAGTAACTCCTAAATCTGTTTCAAACACCATGTTTATTCGGGTCAATGTAGCATTTATGGCCGCTAATGCATCTGCCTTTGTACCCCCATGGTATGCGGTATATTCTCCTGTTGCAGAAATAGCAACTCTATATTTTCGCAACACTTGATCATCTACCAAACGAGCTGTAGAAATATTTTTACTACTTAAACTAAGCTCTTTGGTCTCACAAATAAAATTAGCATCTACTACATCATCAGACTTTCTTGTATATAAAATATAATCATCGCCGTCTGTTTTTTGCATAAAAGTAGCTTCGGAAGATTTTTTATCCACCATCATACTTTGCACGCCTTTTGGAGACACACTAAACCTAATATTTTTAGATGTATCAGAACTACCTACGCCTCTATACGATTTAATATCAGGATACTTCTTAGCTAACTCAGGTGCCATTACGGAAGATTCCTGAACATTAAATGGGATCAAAACTCCATTTTCATCAGGAAAATAAAGAACATGACTTCCTTTAGAACTAATTTTATTTTCAAGATTTGCTTTAAAGTCCGCATCGTTTAATCTAAACGTTTTAGCCTTCAGAATAGACAGTTTTTTTAATTTACCAGAAACATCTGAGGTATTGGCAGCTGTTTCTTGCCAAAAAACATCTTGACCAAACCCAGAAAACGAGAGAAAAAATATGGAAATTGCAAAAAGTAGACGTAAGTTTGCTTTCATTAAAACGAATTAACAGAGTATAAAAGTAAGGCTTTTTATTATTTAATTTTTGTGATAACTATTCAAAACATAAGTAAATTCGACAACCAACAACCTACGGCTGTAACTATAGGCACTTTTGACGGTGTTCATATAGGTCATCGAAAGTTATTAGATAGACTCATAAATGATGCCAAGCTTTTAAATTTAAAAGCCACTGTACTTACTTTTTTTCCTCATCCTAGAATGATTTTACAGCAAGATGCAAACATTAAGCTATTAAATACTATTGATGAAAAAATAAAAATTCTAGAAAACATAGGATTAGATTATCTCATGATCTATCCTTTTTCAAAAGAATTTTCAAGACTTTCTGCTACCGATTTTGTAGAATCTATTTTGGTAAAAGGCCTAGCTAGTAAAAAAATTATTATTGGTTACGATCATAGGTTTGGAAGAAATAGAAATGCAGATATTAAAGATTTAATTTCATTTGGTAAAATCTACAGTTTTGAAGTAGAAGAAATTCCAGCACAAGAAATAGATGAAGTTTCTGTAAGCTCTACCAAAATTAGAAAAGCTTTAGAAGAAGGTGATATTACTACTGCAAATGCATACTTAGGCTATAATTACATGTTAACCGGTACCGTTATTCACGGTAAAGGCTTAGGAAAACAGTTAAGTTTCCCTACGGCAAACATTCATATTGAAGAAAATTTTAAACTAATTCCACTAAACGGGGTGTATGTAGTTAAAAGTGAAATTGATAATGCTACTGTTTATGGCATGATGAATATTGGCTTTAACCCAACAGTTTCTGGAAAAGAAAAAAGCATAGAAGTCCACTTTTTTGATTTTGACCAAGACTTATATGGCAAAAAAATACAGATTGATATTTTAGAGCGTCTTCGTGATGAACATAAATTTAACTCTGTAGAAGAATTAAAAAAGCAGCTAGAGCAAGATAAAAAAACTTCGCTAAGCCTAATTGCTAAACCATGAATTCTTTTCTTCTTAAAAAGATAGACAACACAGGTTTAATTCTTTTTAGAATGTTTTTTGGTATTTTAATAAGCTTAGAATGCTACGGCGCCATCCTCACGGGTTGGGTCAAAAGTAATCTTGTAGCACCAAAATTTAATTTCTCTTTTATAGGCTTTGAATGGCTTACCACTATAGCCGGACCAGGAATGTATGTCTACTTTATAGTTATGGGCTCCCTAGGAATTTTAATTTCTATTGGCTACAAATACACCTACAGTATGCTTGCATTTGCACTTATGTGGTCTGGTGTATATCTTATGCAAAAAACATCGTACAACAACCATTACTATTTGTTGATGTTAATCTCTAGCATCATGGTCTTCTTCCCTGCCCATAAAGATTACTCCATAGATGCTAAGTTAAACCCAGAGATTCGCACTAATAAAATGCATGCGTATTTTAAGTACATAATTATACTTCAGTTATTTATTGTTTATACGTATGCTGCTATTGCAAAAGTATATGCTGATTGGTTAAATTTTGAATATATACAGGTACTCATGCAAGGCAAAGCAAACTATTTTTTAATAGGCGATCTCTTGCAACTTCCATGGGTTCATCAAATCATTGCCATTTTCGGAATTTTATTTGATTTACTTATTATTCCTGCCCTACTCTGGAAACCAAGTAGAAAATATGCTTTTATTTTTGCTGTTTTCTTTCATTTAGCTAACTCTATAATCTTTCAAATAGGAATTTTCCCCTATTTAGCATTGGCGTTTACGGTATTCTTTTTTGATCCAAAAAAAATTAGAGCCTTATTTTTTAAAAACACATTGGCCTATACCCCTGCCAAAATCATAACCCCTAAATTTAAAACCCTAATACTAGGAATTTGGATGCTCTATTTCATTTTCCAAATTGGTTTGCCACTACGTCATCATTTTTTTAAAGATGATGTTCTTTGGACAGAAGAAGGCCATAGATTAAGTTGGAGAATGATGCTACGCAAACGAAGTGGCACTGTTCATTTCAATATTGTTGATAAACAGACCAACACCACTACAAGAGTAAATCTAACTCATTATTTAACTAAAAAGCAAATCAGGAAAATTGGCGCTTACCCCGATTTTATTTGGCAATTTGCTCAACATTTGAAAAAAGAAGCTAAAAAGAATAATAAAGAAATTGCAGTTTTTGCCAATGCTAGAGTCAGCATTAACGGAAAGCCTAAACAGCAACTAATAGATCCCAAGGTAGATTTAGCACAAGAAAAATGGCATCATTTTAAACACAATGCCTTTATTCTACCCAGCTCTAAATAGAAGTATTGCCTGAACGCAACAAGTTTTACACTTTCTCTTTTGCGCTATCCTTAATTACCATTAAATTTGAAATCAAAATTTAAGTAGATGCTACAGTTAAATGTTATTAGAGAAAATAAGGATGCTATTATTGAAGCTTTAAAAAAGCGGAATTCTGATGCAGCTTCCCTTATTAATTCTGTATTAGATCTTGATGAAAAAAGAAGAGCTACACAAACTCAATTAGATAACACTTTAGCAGACTCAAACAAACTCTCTAAAGAGATTGGTATCCTTTATAAAAGCGGAAAAGCTCCAGAAGCTAATGCTTTAAAAGAAGAAACCGCCAACTTAAAAGAGACCTCTAAAGAATTATCAGAAGAATTAAATACGATTGCTACAGAGCTTCAAAATGCATTGTATCTAATTCCGAATGTTCCTCATGACTCTGTTCCTACAGGTAAGTCTGAAGAAGACAATGAAGAAATATTTAAAGAAGGTGCTATTCCTGTATTAGCAGATGGTGCGTTACCGCATTGGGAGCTAGCCAAAAAATATGATATTATAGATTTTGAATTGGGTGTTAAAATTGCTGGAGCAGGTTTCCCTGTGTATAAAGGTAAAGGAGCGCGCTTACAACGTGCACTTATCAATTACTTTTTAGATAAAAATACAGCAGCTGGGTATAATGAAATTCAGGTTCCCCATGTAGTAAACGAAGCTTCTGGCTACGGAACCGGGCAATTGCCAGATAAAGAAGGGCAAATGTATTATATGCCTGCAGATGATTTATACCTAATTCCTACTGCAGAAATCCCTGTTACTAATGTGTTCCGTGATGTAATTGTTACTGAAAAAGATTTTCCAATTACACATACCGCCTATACGCCATGCTTTAGAAGGGAAGCAGGTAGTTATGGAGCGCATGTTCGCGGCCTAAATAGATTACATCAGTTTGATAAAGTAGAAATTGTTCGTGTAGAACACCCGAGTAAATCATACGAGGCATTAGACGGCATGGTTGAGCACGTAAAAGGCATTTTACGTGAATTAAAATTACCGTATAGAATATTGCGACTTTGTGCTGGGGATTTAGGCTTCACTTCTGCACTAACGTTTGACTTTGAAGTGTTCTCTACCGCACAAGACCGTTGGTTAGAAATAAGCTCTGTTTCTAATTTTGAAACGTACCAAGCAAACAGATTAAAGCTTCGTTTTAAAGATGAAGATGGCAAAAGCCAATTGGCACATACCTTAAACGGAAGTGCTTTAGCCTTGCCACGGGTATTGGCAGGGATATTAGAAAATTACCAAACACCAGATGGCATTACTATTCCAGAAGTACTTATCCCTTATTGTGGGTTTGATAAAATAGATTAACATTCCTATTTAAGCGCTATAGTTTTCCTATAGCGTTTTTTTTGTGCTTTATTCTTAATTTTTATCCTCATTAAAAGAAATAAGTTTCTGCGTATCTTTGAGTAAAAAGCAGTCTTGAAAATTTTTCTATCCTTATTTATTTTTCTTTGCCTACAGCTATCTCACGCACAAGAGTATAACTTAGCGAAGCAGTACCTAAATGATGGCGAATTTGAAAAAGCAGTAGTTTACTTTGAAAAGCTTGTCAAACAGAACCCCTACAGAAGTGATTATTCTGAAGATTTAATTGCCTGCTACCAACAGTTAGAACGTTATGAGGATGCAGAAAAGATTCTTATCAGCAAATTAGAAAGCAAAAAATCACACCCTGTTTTAATTGTAGATCTAGGATACAATTATACTCTACAAAAGGAAGATAGTAAGGCCACAGAAATGTACGAACAAGCACTAGCAGTAATTCCTAAAAATCCAAACTTTGCCTTTAGCATTGGCTCTAGGTTTCAGAAATACACCCTGCTAGACTATTCCGAGAAAGCTTTTTTAAGCGGAATGGAAACTAATCCCGAATTAGATTTTAATTTTCCTTTAGCTAAAATTTATGGCGAACAAGGGAAAATAGAAGAAATGTACTTGGCATTCATCAATTTATTAAAGAACGGAAGTACTTCTATGGCTAGTGTGCTTAGAAGTATCGATGATTTTGTAACCGAAGATGCACAGGCCGAAAATAATATCATTTTTAAGAAACTTCTATTAAAAAATGCACAAAGAGATCCTGACACTTTATGGAATGAGCTATTGAGCTGGCTTTTTGTTCGGCAACTACAATACAAAAGTGCCTTTACACAAGAAAAAGCTATTTATAAACGATCAGAAGCAAGTTCATTAACTAGAATCCAAGATTTAGGAAAACTTGCATTGACACATAAAGATTATGAAACTGCAGATGCCATTTTTGAATTTATTATTTCTAATAGTACTAATGATGCATATAAATTAAATGCAGAACTAAACAGAATTGATATTCAGCTTCTAGATGCTAACGAACAGAAGCTAACGCAATTGGAGTCATTATTTGAAAGTATGCTAGAGGAATATGGGTATAAAAACACTACCCTCCAATTACAAATTGCTTATGCTAACTTTCTAACCTTTCAGAAAAACAATCCTGAAAAGGCTATCGTTATTCTTAAAAAAAGTTTAGAATTACCCTTGAATACTTATGGTAAAGCCTATTTAAAAATGGCTTTAGGAGATATTTTAGTGTATGATCAAAAATTTAACCAAGCACTAATCTATTTTTCTCAAATTCAGCAAGAATTAAAGAATGATGTAGTAGCACAAAATGCACGTTTTAAAGTTGCTCAAACTAGTTTTTATAAAGGAGATTTTGAATGGGCACTAACGCAACTAAAAGTGCTCCGGAGTTCTACATCACAACTTATCGCTAACGACGCCATGCAACTGAGTTTATTAATTTCTGATAACTCTTTGGAAGACTCAACGCAAACGGCTTTAAAAATTTATGCAAAGGCAGATTTATTAGCGTATCAGAAAAAAAATAAAGAGGCTATAGCCACGCTAGAACTTATATTAAAAGATCATAAAGGAGAAAAGATTGAAGATGAAGCCTTATTAAAACAAGGGCAACTTTTAGAAAAACTAAATGATTTTGATAGAGCAAAATTCAACTACCAAAAAATAATTGAGTTTTACGGGAATGATATTTTAGCCGATGACGCCTATTTTGCTATTGCACAATTGTATGAAAATCAATTTAACAACATAGAGAAAGCCAAAGAAAGCTACGAAAAAATCATTTACAACTATCAAGACAGTTACTACTTTCCGCAAGCTCGAAAAAACTTTAGGCGTTTACGCGGCGATGCTATTGAATGATGTTTAATGGTTGAAAAAATGGCTAAAACTAACTTTTCATCAAGTTAAAAGCGCTAATAATTTTTAACGCTATTAAAAGCAAGTATAAATTAAAAATGCCCCTCTACTTGTATTTGTGGGTGTACTATTTAACTTCTACCTTTGTTCCCTATACTTTACACTTAATATTTAAATCCTAATGTACATATACAACGTTACTTCAAACATAGACGAATCCATCCACGAACAATGGTTAAGTTGGATGAAAGAAAGTCATATTCCTGATATGCTAGCTACCGGAAAATTTAGTGCAGCAAAGTTATGCCGTGTTTTAATCGAAGAAGAAATGGGAGGCGTTACCTATTCCGTTCAATACACCACCACCTCCAAGGATGAACTTGAAAAGTATTACAAAGAAGATGCTCCACGATTAAGGCAAGAAGCAATGAAGCTTTTTGCTGATAAAATATTAGCCTTCAGAACGGAACTAGAAGTTATAAGTGAACACTAAAATCTATATTTTCCCCATTGGAAGTGTTAAGAAAATTTAATATTCTATATACGGACGAAAATTAAAAGGGAGTACAGATTGTTTAAACGGGTATATCCTATCTGAAGAAAAAGTAGTTTTAAAAAAAACTCTGGTTGAAGGAATTCTTTTCGAAACTACAACTGAAGAATTATCCCAATCTGATGACTACAAAGGTTATAAACACCAAAGAATATGGGTAACACTAAGCTCTCGCAAATAAGCTTGATGCTAGGTAAAGCCCAAATAAAAGTCTAAAAAATGGCTCAGAAAGAATATAAGAAAAACAAAGCAATGTTTAATGCCCAAAAAGGGTCTAAACAGAATAGTCCGGTAAAAGCCAAAAAACATTTAGGACAACACTTTTTAAAAGACGAAGACATTGCAAAACAAATTGCAGAAACACTAACTTTTAAAGGGTATGAAAATGCTATTGAAATAGGTCCTGGAACTGGGGTATTAACCAAATATATACTAGAGCAAGATATCAACTTGGTAGCCATGGATCTAGATTCAGAATCCATCGTATATCTTAATGATAGCTTTCTTTTAGAACACCCAAAATTTATCGGCAGAAAAAAAGAGTTTAAAGTCATTGAAGCCGATTTTTTAAAATATGATGTTAGCACTTTGTTCGGTGATGAACAATTTGCGATAACGGGTAATTTTCCTTACAATATTTCTACCCAAATTGTATTTAAACTACTAGAAATACGAAATTTAGTCCCAGAATTTTCAGGGATGTTTCAGAAAGAAGTAGCACAGCGTATTTGTGAAAAAGAAGGCAGTAAAACCTACGGAATCTTATCTGTTTTAGTACAGGCATTTTTTGATGCTGAATATTTATTTACGGTTCCTCCTACTGTTTTTAATCCTCCACCAAAAGTAGAATCTGGTGTCTTACGATTAACGAGAAAAGAAAACCAAACGCTAGATTGTAATGAAAAATCACTCTACAGAGTCGTAAAAGCGGCTTTTGGCCAGCGTAGAAAAACAATTCGTAACAGTTTAAAAACATTTAACCTTTCTGATAGTCTTAGAGAAGATACTATCTTTGACAAGAGACCAGAACAGCTATCTGTTACTGACTTTATTTCACTTACAAACAAGATTGACAATGATACCGTTTAAACTCACTGAAGAGCTAATCACCGACATAGAGAACTTTATCGAAACTAAGAACAATAGTGCATTACTATCGCTTTTAGAAGACATTCACTATGCAGATATTGCTGAGATCATTAATGAGTTAAATGAAGATGAAGCAACATATATTATTAAGCTTCTAAATAGTGATAAGACTTCAGATATTCTTACGGAATTAGACGATGATGTCCGTGAAAGTATTTTAGGAAATTTATCTGCCAAAGAAATTGCTAAAGAATTAGATGAGTTAGATACCGATGATGCTGCAGATATTGTTGGCGAGCTTCCAAAAGAGATGGTTCAGCAAGTTATCTCTAAGTTAGAAGATAGAGAGCATGCTAAAGACATTGTAGACCTTCTCCGTTTCGATGAAAATTCTGCTGGGGGTTTAATGGCAAAAGAGTTGGTAAAAGTAAATGAAAACTGGAATGTACTTACCTGCGTTAAAGAAATGCGTGTACAAGCAGAAAATGTTACCCGTGTTCATTCTATTTACGTAGTGGATGATGAAGGTAAATTAAAAGGCAGGTTATCTTTAAAAGATTTATTAACTACCTCTACAAAAACGCACATTAAAGACGTTTACATCTCAAAAGTAGACCATGTTAATGTCAATGAAAAGCCCGAAGAAGTAGCTAGAATAATGTCTAAGTATGATTTAGAAGCTATTCCAGTTATCGATGAAATAGGCCGTTTAGTTGGCCGTATTACTATTGATGATATTGTAGATGTTATAAGAGAAGAAGCAGAGAAAGATTACCAAATGGCTGCGGGTATTTCTAAAGATGTAGAAGCAGATGATAGTATTTGGGAATTAACTAAAGCACGTTGGCCTTGGTTATTAATTGGTATGATGGGCGGACTTGGAGCCGCAAGTATCATTAGTGGCTTTCAAGAAGCATTAACTAAGTTTCCTGTTTTATTAATCTTTATTCCTTTAATGCAAGCTACTGCAGGTAATGTTGGTGTCCAATCATCAGCTATTGTAGTGCAAGGTCTAGCCAACGACACCATAAAAGGAGCTATTTGGGGCAGGCTTGGTAAAGAATTACTTTTAGGTCTTGTAAATGGTTTAGCCCTAGCTTTTGTATTTTTAATAATAAGTCATTTTGGTTTTAAAACTACATACCTAGAATCTATTGCCATTGGTATAGCTCTTGTCACTGTGGTTGTAAACGCTGCAGTAATCGGAACATTTATCCCTATTTTCTTAAACAAACGAGGAATAGATCCTGCCATTGCCACAGGTCCATTTATAACTACAAGTAATGATGTCCTAGGTATTCTCATCTACTTTTCTATAGCCAAAGTTTTTCTAGGGTTTTAACACCAATTAACTCTTTAAGCGTCAGACCATCAACTAATTTTATAGTGAAATTATTTAAATAAAATTATTTTTTAGATCTTTAATAATTACTATTAAAAAAAGTTGTAATCTTTGCGCAATAATTGCTTGCCTTATGATAAGAAATATAGAAAATATTGAATTAGAGTTTTTAACCATTGACGATTATCAAGCCTTGAAATCTGCAATGATTGAAACATATCCTAATATGGAGAATGCATATTGGAAAGAAGAATTAATTCAAAAATTAATAAACGATTTCCCACAAGGTCAAGTCGTTATAAAAGTTAATGGAAATTTAGCTGGTTGCGCGTTATCATTACGAGTAGACTATGCAGAATTTGATAGACCACACACGTATAGAGAAGTCACTGGTAACTATACCTTCAACACCTTAAAAAAAGATGGTGATGTGCTATATGGCATTGAAGTATTTATTAAGTCTGAATTTAGAGGTTTACGTTTAGGAAGACGTTTATATGACTATCGTAAAGAACTTTGCGAAAGAGAAAATTTAAGAGGTATAATCTTTGGAGGTCGTATTCCTAATTACCACAAATATTCAGATGATTTATCTCCTAAACAATACATAGAAAGCGTTAGGCGTAAAGAAATTCATGATCCGGTTTTAAACTTTCAAATTTCTAATGATTTTCACCCCTCAAAAATCATGAAGGGTTATCTTGAAGGAGATGCGCAGTCTAATGAATATGCTGTTCTTTTAGAATGGGACAATATCTATTACCAAAAAACGAATACAAAAGCAGCTACTAAGAAAAAAGTAGTGCGTTTAGGCCTTATTCAATGGCAAATGCGGAGCTATAAAAACCTAGAAGATTTAATGCAACAGGCAGAATTTTTTATTGATTCTGTTTCCGGTTACCGTTCAGATTTTGCTTTATTTCCCGAGTTTTTCAATGCGCCTTTAATGGCGGAGAATAACCACCTAAAGGAATCTGATGCCATTAGAGAGCTGGCAAAACATACGTCAGAAATAGTTAAGAAATTCTCAGAATTGGCCATCTCCTACAACATCAATATCATTACAGGTAGTATGCCTGAAATTAAAGATGACCGCTTGTATAATGTGGGTTATTTATGTAAAAGAGATGGAACTACAGAACGCTATGAAAAATTACATGTTACTCCAGATGAAGCAAAAGTATGGGGTATGCAAGGTGGCTCTGAATTACGCACATTTGATACAGATTGTGGTAAAATAGGAATATTGATTTGCTATGACTCTGAATTTCCTGAGCTAAGTAGATTGCTTGCAGATGACGGTATGGATATTTTGTTCGTTCCATTTTTAACCGATACACAAAATGGATATTCTAGAGTCCGTCATTGCGCACAAGCGAGAGCCATAGAAAATGAATGTTATGTAGCTATAGCCGGTAGTGTTGGGAATTTACCACGTGTAAATAATATGGATATTCAATATGCACAATCTATGGTGTTTACACCTTGCGATTTTTCTTTTCCTGCGAACGGTATAAAGGCAGAGGCTACACCTAATACAGAAATGATATTGATCTGTGATGTAGATATTGATTTATTGAGAGAGCTTAACCAATTTGGTAGTGTAAAGAACTTAAAAGACCGCAGAAAAGATTTATTTGAGTTGAAGAAAAAATAAATTTTTAAATCATCTTATAAAAGCATTAATTAAGACACCTTAAAGAGATCAATAGAAGTCTCTTAAAATTAATAGCATAAATAGCCGAATTAGGTCTGTCCATTCAGATTTGATTCGGCTATTAGTATTATAAACAACTAGTAAACAAGACTTTTAACAACGCTAAAACTATCGTATATTGTAACGCTATGTGCTATTTTTAATAGCAATAAATCCAGAGGAGCAATGACCACAATAGAGGATAATAAAAAAAATGCTATCGCCTTTTACAAAATGGCTTATGAAGGAAACCCCAAGGCTGCTATAGAAAAATATGTAGGGAAAGAATACACACAACACAACCCTGCGGTAGCAAACGGATTAAATGGTTTCATAAGCTATTTTGAAAGAATGCAAAATGAATACCCCGAAAAGTCTATAGAATTTGTTAGAGCGATTGCTCAAGACGATTTAGTAGCACTACATTCTCATCAGGTTTGGCCTGATAATGACGAATATGTTACCATGGATTTTTTTAGATTTGACAAACAAGGTAAAATCTGCGAACATTGGGATGCTATTCAGCAAATTCCTAAAACATCTGCAAATCCAAATAAAATGTACTAAATTATCGTTAGATAAAAGTATACTCAATTTTAAATGATACAACTTTGAGGTCATAAAATTCTAGTGAGACAGCAATTGCCAAATATAGCTAGAGACAATATTCCAAACTGATTACTAAAAATTATAACCAAATTAAAAATGCGCGTATTACATTTAGATGTGAATCATCCTTTAATTATTGAACAGTTTAATGAATTAGGTTTTATAAATGATGAAGATTACACCTCAAGCAAAGAGCAAATAGAAGCTAAGATTCATACCTATGACGGTATTATTATCCGAAGTAGATTTAGTCTTGATCACAAATTTTTAGAAAAAGCTACCAATTTAAAATTTATAGGAAGACTAGGTGCTGGATTAGAAAATATAGACACCGATTATGCAAAGGATAGGGGAATCTTCTTAGCTGCAGCTCCAGAAGGCAATAGGAATGCTGTAGGAGAACATACTCTAGGAATGCTTTTATCTCTTTTCAACAATTTAAATAAAGCAGACCAAGAGGTAAGACACGGTAAATGGGATAGAGAAGGAAACCGTGGAATAGAACTAGACGGTAAAACTGTTGGCATTATTGGGTACGGAAATATGGGAAAAGCTTTTGCTAAAAAACTCAGAGGTTTTGATGTAGAAGTACTTTGCTACGATATTAAAGGCGGTATCGATGATGAAAACGCACGCCAAGTTGGTATTATGGAAATTAAACAAAAATGTGATGTCATTAGTCTTCACGTACCCCAAACACCAAGTACCATAAATATGATAAACAAAGAATTTATCGATGGCTTTAGTAAAAACATTTGGATATTGAACACCGCAAGAGGCAAATGTATAGTAACACAAGATTTGGTTGATGGATTAAAAAGCGGTAAAATTTTAGGTGCTGGACTCGATGTTTTAGAATATGAAAAAACATCTTTTGAAAATATGTTTACAGAAAAAGAATTACCTGAAGCTTTTAAATACTTAATCGAAGCACAGAATGTTATTTTAACACCACATGTTGGTGGGTGGACAGTAGAAAGCAAAATAAAACTAGCACAAACGGTAGTAGATAAAATTAAGGCCAAATTTAGCGTTTAGATTGTTTTAGAAACAAAATTTCTAGACCTATATATACTATTAGCAAAAGAGCATTCTAGAGTGAAGCTCTAAAAAACAATCAAGAATGAAAAATAGAGTTACAGGTTTAGGTGGATTTTTTTTCAAAACAAAAAACCCAGATGCCATTAAAAAATGGTACAACAACCATTTGGGATTAAACACAGATCAATACGGCTGCACTTTTTGGTGGAAAGATAAAGAAGGCAAAGATTGCAGTACGCAATGGAGCCCAATGAATCAAGACACGGACTATTACGAACCTAGTAAATCATCTTTCATGATGAATTTCAGGGTAGAAAATTTAGTAGAATTGATTGCAGTTTTGAAAGAAGAAGGCGTAACAATTGTAGGTGAAATTCAAGAATTTGAGTATGGAAAATTTGGATGGATTCTTGATCCAGACGGAAATAAAATAGAACTCTGGGAACCAATAGACGCTGCATTTCTTTGATTTAGAAATTATTGCTACATTTAGACCAGTTTAACAACAAATAACAATTCAACCAATGTCAGAAGAACAAAAAGATTTAGGAGACAATACAAATGACTTTGCAGATAATGCAAACAAAACTGCAAATGAATTTGCCAATGGAGCACAAGAAGCGCTATCTGGAGTTTCTGCAGGAGAAGAGAACAAAAAGGTACTTGCCGGAGTATTGGCCTTATTATTAGGATACTTAGGCGTACATAAATTTATATTGGGATACCAAAAAGAAGGTATCATTCAAATTATCGCAACCATAGTAACTTGCGGATTTGCAGGTCTTGTTGGTTTTGTTGAAGGAATCATCTACTTAACAAAATCTGATGAAGAATTTTACAATACATACCAAGTAGGTAGAAAGCCTTGGTTCTAAGCAACCATTGATAATTAAAAAGCAAAAAGCCAAATCATAATATTTGGCTTTTTTTATTTACAAATAGTAAGGTTTTATTATTCTGAATCTGTAGCAGTAGCATCCTGTCCTGCAGCCATTTTACGCTCTAATTCTGCCTGAAACTCTTCCATTACTGGTTTAACCGTATCTTCTGGCAAGTCCGCTATTTTTATATACATTAACCCATCTACTGAATTATTAAACAGTGGGTCTACATTAAAAGCAACCACTTTAGCATTCTGCTTTATGTATTTTTTTATCAAAACGGGGAGACGTAAACTTCCTGGCTCTACCTCATCAATTAATTTATCGAACTTATTTAAATCTGCTTGAGTTTCATCAAAAACAAACTCTTTATCTGCATCTTTAAGTTTTACTTTAAATTCTTTTTTAGGCCTAATATATTGCGCTACATACGGATCCCAATAATTAGACTTCATGAACTCAATCATCAAGGATTTTGAAAAGTTAGAGAACTGATTGCTTATACTTACACCTCCTATTAAATACTTATGTTCTGGAAAACGTAATGTCGTATGAACAATACCTTTCCAAAGTAAAAATAATGGCATAGGTTTTTGCTGGTATTCTTTTACGATATATGCCCTACCCATTTCAATAGATTCACTCATCATAGGATAAAGCTCTGGCTCTACCCTAAACAAATCCTGAAGGTAAAACCCATCAATACCATACGCTTTAAAAATCTCAGACCCTAAGCCCATTCTATAGGCACCAACTATAGCTTTCTCTTGTTCATCCCATAAAAATAAATGATGATAATACGCATCAAATTGATCAAGGTCAATAGAATTGTTTGTCCCCTCTCCTATGGCTCTAAAAGTAACTTCTCGCTGTCTTCCAATTTCTTGTAAGATATTTGGCATATCATTTTCCACTGCCAAGAAAACTTCATAATTTTTACTCTGCAATAATCTACAGCCCTTTTCTCTAAGTTTTAAGATCTCTTCTTCTATTATTTCAGGACTAATCGCTGAAGCAATTTTACGAGGTGCTTTTGGTAATTTTAAAGAAGTTGGTATTTGCTCTCTAATTCGTTCTGTAAACCCTTCTTTTTCATAGGCATTTGAAAGCATATATGTTTTTCTACGAAGCAAATCCGTATACTCTTCTAGGGTAATTTGTTCTTTCTGAGTTTTGACAGATATGGGCTGTCCTATTCTAATTTTTATAGGTCGGTTTCTTTGAGTAAAAACTTCCGAAGGTATTTTTGCAGTTCTAAATACACCGTTTAACTTCGCTAAACGATAAAACAAGCGGCTATTTCTTGCATGGAAATATATGGGAACAACAGGCACTTCTGCTTTGCGAATAAGTTTTAAAGCTGCCCCTTCCCAGGGTTTATCAACAAGAAGTTTGTCATCTTTTAAAGTTGATACCTCTCCAGCAGGAAAGATACTTAGCGGATGCCCGTCTTTTAAATGTTGCAATGCAGTTTTAAATCCAGACAAGCTACTTTTAACATCTTTCCTAGTTTCAAAAGGATTTACAGGAATTATAAATGGAACAATTGGCTCCATACGTTGTAACAGAAAATTAGTCATGATTTTAAAATCAGGACGGTATTCTGCCATCAGTTTTATTAATATAATGCCATCTATAGCTCCAAGCGGATGATTAGATACCGTTACAAAGGCTCCCTCTTTTGGCAACCTTTTAAAGTCCTCCTCAGGAATTTGAAAATCTATTTCAAAATGTTTTATAATAGCCTCTGCATAAGCTTTGCCTTCTAAATGCTTAATACTATCATAAACACGATTAATACTTGATATTCTAGTGACTTTCATAAGAACCCATCCTATAAAAGTACCTAAAAATCCATATTTATCAATCTTTATTGCTTTCGCAACTTCCTTCGCGGTTACTAAACCCATATTGTCTTACCCATTTTTCCTGCATGCTAATATAGGAAAATCGTTACTTGGCTTTTACCTTTTAATTTCTTTTTTAAAAAAAAGAACCCTTTTACTGAAGTTTAGTAAGGACTATCAAAAGATTACTTAACAACTAACTGTACTGTTTCTTTACCACGCTGTTCTAATAAAATTTCTTTTCCATTTTGCAGTGATGTTATTGCTTCTGTATCAAAATGGCGAATCGTATACAGGGAAACATCTTCTTGATGATTTACTTTAAACTTTCTTTTCAAAATTTCAAGTAATTCATTCAATCTACCGTATTTATTTTCTACGCAAACTGAAAAACTAATTGCAGAATTTTGAATTAGATCAACCTTCATTTTATGATCGTGTAAAAGTTTAAAAAGTTCACTAATACTATCTTCTACAATAAATGAAAAATCTAAGGAAGATAATTTCATTAAAACTTGATTCTTTTTCACGATAAAACAAGGCACTTTAGGTTCTATACCTACGCCTTTACCAACTGTAGTTCCAGCATTCTTAGGTTCTAAAAACGACTTTACAAGTAATGGAATTTCTTTGCGCTGTAAAGGCTGTAATGTTTTAGGGTGAATTACAGACGCTCCATAAAAAGCCAACTCAATAGCTTCTCTATATGAAATTTGATTTAACAATTGAGCATTATCAAAATACCTTGGATCTGCATTTAGCACCCCAGGAACATCTTTCCAAATAGTTACTGCAGTAGCGTTTAAACAATAGGCTAAAATTGCAGCAGAATAATCGGACCCTTCTCTCCCTAATGTTGTCGTAAAATTATTATCATCACTACCTATAAACCCTTGTGTAATGTATAATTTACTTTTATCTATTCCTTTTGTAATATTTTCTTGCGTCTTCTCCCAATTAATGGCTGCATCTCTATAATTATCATTCGTTTTAATATAATCACGAACATCTAACCATGTATTTATAATACCTACTTCATTTAAATAAGCACTTAAAATAGTAGTAGAAACTAATTCTCCATATCCGATTACTTGATCGTATACAAAGCTATGTTTTGGAGATTTATTCCAAGCTAAAAAACCTTGAACTTCATCAAACAAATCTTTTATTTGTTTAAATATTGGATGCTTATCATTTTCAAACAAGTCCATTAAAATATCATTATGATACTTAAGGACATCTTGTATTGCAGAAGCAACTTCTGATTTATCTTTAAAGTAATTAGTCACAACAGTTTCCATTGCATTGGTTGTTTTCCCCATTGCAGAAACTACAACTAAAGTATGGTCATACCCTACTTGCTCTAAAACACTCACTAAATTTTTTACTCCATCTGCATCTTTAACAGATGCGCCTCCAAACTTAAAAATTCTCATATATTAGCAATATAATTTTTAATACCATTTTCATCTAATTGAACCACGTCCCAATCGCGCATAACATTTGCACCTTTACTTTCATAAAATTTTACCGCAGGTTCATTCCAATCTATAACTTCCCAGTTTATTCTTTTAACACCTAAACCATGGCCATACTTAACTACCTCATTTAATAAGGCAGTACCCATTCCTGTTCCACGCATCTCCTCCGTAACTATTAAATCTTCTAAATGAATAATAGGTCCTTTCCATGTAGAATATCTATTATAGACTAAAGCCATTCCTTTAATTTTAGCACCAACCTCTGCAACAAAACAATGAAACAGTATTTTTGTCCCAAAACCATCCCGAATTAAATCTTCTAAGGTCACTTCAACGGCATTTTCCTCCTTTTCAAAGATGGCAAGTTCTTTAATCAAGGATAAAACTTGACTCATGTCTTCTTTTTTTGCTTCTCTTATTGAAAATTTCATCACTCTTTTTTTTAGATTTTAATAATCATTAGTTAGGTTTTTTTATCAATTCTCAATATGAAGCCTAACTCGTTTTTTATTGTTACAAATATAACATGAAGTTACAAATTTAAAAAACATTAATTTAACGAAAACGTTATAGTATCACAAAAAAGACGATATTTGTACGTAAATAAACACTATAATCATGACTAAACAATACAAAACTCTGGGAGAGTTTATTATTGAAAATCAAGACTCTTTTAAATATTCTTCTGGAGAATTATCTAGATTATTAAACGGATTACGGCTAGCAGCAAAAGTTGTAAATCATGAAGTTAACAAAGCCGGATTAGTAGATATTCTTGGAGAAGCTGGAGATCAAAACATCCAAGGTGAAAACCAACAAAAATTAGACGTGCTTGCAAATGAGAAGTTTATACAAACCTTAAAAAAAAGAGAAATTGTTTGTGGAATAGCCTCTGAAGAAGAAGATGACTTTATAAGTATCAATAGTTTTGACAATCAGCATCAAAATAAATATGTGGTTTTAATAGATCCACTTGATGGTTCTTCTAATATTGATGTAAATGTTTCTGTTGGAACTATATTTTCTATCTACAGACGTGTTACTCCAGTAGGCACCCCAGTTACTATTGATGATTTTCTTCAACCAGGTGTTAACCAAATTGCTGCAGGATATATTATCTATGGAACATCAACCATGTTAGTATATACAACTGGTGATGGGGTAAACGGGTTTACCTTAAACCCAGCTTTAGGTACATTCTATCTATCACACCCAAATATGAGATACCCTGACACAGGAAATATTTATTCTATAAATGAAGGTAATTATGTTCATTTTTCGCAAGGCGTAAAAGATTATATAAAATACTGTCAGAAAGAAGAGGACGATAGACCTTACACTTCACGTTACATTGGATCTTTAGTATCTGACTTCCATAGAAACATGATAAAAGGAGGTATTTATATGTACCCAAAGAGTAGTGTTGCGACTGAGGGTAAATTACGTTTGTTATATGAATGTAACCCTATGGCTTTTGTTGCAGAACAAGCAAACGGCTTAGCTAGCGATGGAAAAAATAGAATTATGGAAATAGATCCAAAAGAATTGCACCAACGCGTACCTTTCTTTTGTGGCAGCCGAAAAATGGTGGAAAAAGCGGAGGAGTTTATAAAAAAAGCAAATGCTTAATTTAAAAATGGTATAAAAAAAAGGGGCTAAAAGCCCCTTTTTTTTTTCTAACTTTTTTATTTCTTGACTAAATAAAGATAATCTTCAAAATCCAATCGTCCGCCAAAAATTTCCACAGAACGCTTAATTAATTTAGCTGCAGTCTCCGAAGAATAACCTAATCCAATAGCATATTTATTAATTAATATCATTTCTTCTTCATCAATTCCATGATCTGCAAAAACAATTCTAAACAAATCATACAAACGCTCTAAACGCTCTTCTGAAGTCGTTGGAGGGTTAATTGGGTATTTATTATCAGAACTTAAAACCTCAGCATATTCTGTATCGGTAATATCTAATTTTCGAGCAAAACGATCTAATAAAACTTTTTCCTGAGGATTAACTTCACCATCGATTGCTGCTAAAGAGGCAATTGAGGAAAAATGAGCTAAATTTCTTCTATGCTCGCCACTGCTGTATAAATCTACAAAAGACATAATCTATTTTTTATTTGAGCACAAATATAATTTTTTAGGAGTCATTTTTTACAATTAAACTGATTATTTTGGCTGTTAATACGCTACAAGGCAAATTGTTTCAAAAAACGGCAATTACAAACCCTATGTACGTTTAACAATTAAATTGATCTTAAAATAATTTTGTAATTTAACAAGACCATGAAAAATCCACTACTAGAATTTACGGATAAAGGTATTTATTGCAGTGTTGCTAAAGTATACCTTGACCCATGGAAACCTGTTGACAAAGCTATTATTACTCATGGTCATGCCGACCATAGCCGTTACGGCCATAAAAATTATATTACCCATCATAGAAATGTCCCTATCATTAAACACCGCCTTGGTGACATCAATGTAACAGGAGTAAATTGGAATGAAAATTTTACAATTAACAATGTAAAATTTAGCTTGCATCCCGCAGGACATATTATTGGATCTTCACAAATAAGAGTGGAGCATAAAGGAGAAGTATGGGTATTTACTGGCGACTATAAAACCGAAAATGATGGTATTTCTACGCCTTATGACGTTGTAAAATGTGATACGTTTATTACAGAATGTACCTTTGGGCTACCCGCATTTAAATGGACCCCACAGAATGAAGTGATGGATTCCATTAATAACTGGTGGCTAGAAAACCAAGCAGAAGGAAAAACATCAATTTTATTTGGGTATAGCCTAGGAAAAGCGCAACGTTTACTTAAATACTTAAATCCCGAGATTGGAAAAATATACACGCATGGAGCTATCGAGAATATGACGCAAGTACTACGACCTCTAGTAGATTTTCCTGAAACTAACCTAATCACTAAAGAAACTAAAAAGCTAGAATTACTAGGTAATATGGTACTTGCCCCACCTAGTGCGCACGGCAGCAGTTGGATTAAGAAAATGGTGCCTTATGTTACAGGTTCTGCCAGTGGATGGATGACTTTTAGAGGTGCTAGACGAAGACGTGCTATTGATAAAGGTTTTGTTTTAAGCGACCATTGTGACTGGGACGGACTGCTGGAAAGCATAAATGCTACGGGAGCAGAAAAAGTAATTTGTACCCATGGCTATTCTGATATTTTCTCAAAATACTTGAGAGAACAAGGGTATGATGCGCGTACAGAAGAAACACAATATGGGGAGGAGGAAACCACAGAATCAGAAGAGAAAATAACCATTCGTTAATAGAAAAGATAGAACTAGACTTTATGAAGAATTTTGCATCACTTATAAAAACGCTAGACAGCACAACCAAAACAAACACTAAGGTTGCTGCTTTAGCCGCGTATTTTGCAAAAGCGAGCGATACAGATAAAGTATGGACTATTGCTATTCTATCCCATAGAAGACCACCAAGACCTGTGAACACGACATTACTTAGACTCTGGGCCTCAGAGCTCTCTAATATTCCCCTATGGCTTTTTGAAGAGAGTTACCACATTGTAGGTGATCTAGCAGAAACTATTGCTTTAGTATTGCCAGAACCTCCCAAGCAAACCGATAAGACACTTACACAGTTTTTAGAAGAAATGATTCTCTTAAAAAAGAAGACAGAGGAAGATAAAAAAGCATACCTCTATGAAAACTGGAAAGTTCTAGACTATTACGAACGGTTTGTTTTTACCAAATTAATTACAGGAGGGTTCAGAATTGGCGTAAGTCAGAAATTAATGACGAAAGCCTTATCAAAGGCCACGGAGATTAATGAAGATATTTTAGCCTATAAATTAATGGGGAACTGGGACCCGAACAGCATTACTTTTCAAGAGTTAATTTTAGAGGAAAATGAAAATGACTACCTCTCCAAACCGTATCCTTTTTATTTAGCCTATGCTATTGAAAATGACGTAAGCGATTTAGGCGATGTTCAGCAGTGGTCTGCAGAACATAAATGGGATGGTATACGTTCACAAACCATTTTTAGAAATGATGAACTTTTTGTTTGGAGTCGTGGTGAAGAATTAGTTACGGACAAATACCCAGAGTTTGAAGCTCTTGTGGGTAATATCCCAAATGGCACTGTGATTGATGCGGAGATTCTTCCGTATGCAAATAACACCATAGGCACTTTTAACGATTTGCAAACCAGAATTGGAAGAAAAAATATAACAAAAAGCCTTTTAAATAAAACTCCCGTAATACTCAAAGCTTACGATATTTTAGAATGGCGAGGTAAAGATATTCGGCAGCTTCCATTTATCGAGCGAAGAGAGATACTAGAAAAGTTAATTACTACTATTTCTTCTTCAGGTCTAGATGTACCACTTCAACTTTCAGCAACCATACATTTTAATTCTTGGGAAGAAGTAACTAAAGAAAGAACACGTGCTCGCGAAATGCGTAGCGAGGGTTTAATGCTCAAGAGAAAAGACTCTCCGTACCTCGTTGGAAGAAAAAAAGGCGATTGGTGGAAATGGAAGGTAGCCCCCTTAACTATTGATGCGGTATTAACCTATGCCATGCGCGGACATGGAAGAAGAAGTAATTTATTTACAGATTATACCTTTGCCTTATGGAACACTAAAGAGGATGGAGAAAAGGAATTGGTCACGTTTGCGAAAGCGTACTCCGGACTTACTGATGCCGAGTTCCGCAAAGTAGATGCTTGGATCAAAAAGAATACTCTTGAACGTTTTGGCCCTGTGAGGAGTGTAACTCCCCACCATGTTTTTGAAATTGCTTTTGAAGGTATTGCAATATCTAAAAGACACAAGAGTGGTATCGCTACGCGGTTTCCTAGAATTATACGCTGGCGACATGACAAAAAAATTGAAGATGCCAATACGCTAGAAGATTTAAAGGGATTAATTCCTGTCGCAATCCAAGAAACGAAAAATTAGAAATACACAGACTACTGCGCTATGCTTGCATCATGAATAGAGACGAATTATATACCATTGCCGAAAATTGGTTTCAAGAGAATAATTGGAAACCTTTTACATTTCAAAAAGATACCTGGAAGGCTTTCTTACAAGGTAAAAATGGGTTATTAAACGCTCCCACAGGTAGCGGTAAAACCTATGCACTATGGTTTCCTATAATTCTGAATTATATAAAGGCCAACCCAAGGTATAAAACCAACCATAAAAAAGGGTTAAAAGCGGTATGGATTACGCCATTACGTGCATTGTCTGAAGAAATTAGACAATCTGCTGAACGGGTAGCTGCAGATTTAGGCACTCAGATGACGGTGGGCATTAGAACGGGAGACACCACTACAAAAGAGCGTACATCTCAGAAAAAACAAATGCCCGATCTCTTAATTACGACACCCGAAAGTTTGCAATTACTTTTAGCATCAAAAGGCTATGAAAAAATATTTAAAGACTGCACCGCCATTGTAGTAGATGAATGGCACGAACTTTTAGGAACAAAAAGAGGCGTACAAATGGAGCTTGCACTCTCTCGATTAAAAACAATTTCTACAGCACTCCGAATTTGGGGAATATCAGCAACCATAGGAAATTTAGAGCAAGCAAGAGAAGTCTTACTAGGTACGGATCCGGAAGTACTAGAGAATTCCGTCTTGATAAAAGCTAAACTAAATAAGAAAATTACCGTAAAAAGTATCATCC
The DNA here is from genome assembly GCF_000186265.1 of Cellulophaga algicola DSM 14237. Taxonomy (NCBI): domain Bacteria; kingdom Pseudomonadati; phylum Bacteroidota; class Flavobacteriia; order Flavobacteriales; family Flavobacteriaceae; genus Paracellulophaga; species Paracellulophaga algicola. The sequence goes on along the minus strand of NC_014934.1, from coordinate 2,147,789 downwards.
CAAAAAAAATGGAAACCTTTCCTTGGCGTGGGCATTTAGGATTACATTTATTAGAAGATATCATCCCGATACTAAGCGCTAGTAAAACAACCCTATTATTTACAAATACCCGTAGTCAGTGTGAAATTTGGTTTCAGAAAATATTAGAGAATCACCCCGAATTTGCGGGTGAGATTGCCATGCATCATGGAAGTATTAATAAAGAAACTCGCGCATGGGTAGAACAGGCTATCCGCAATGCCAATCTTAAAGCGGTAGTCTGCACGTCTAGTTTGGATTTAGGGGTAGATTTTGCCCCTGTAGAAACGGTCATTCAAATTGGCGGGCCAAAAGGTGTAGCTCGGTTTTTACAACGTGCAGGACGAAGCGGTCATCAACCTGGAAAAGAAAGTGTTATTTATTTTTTACCTACGCATGCTATGGAACTCATAGAAGCTTCTGCACTGCAAGAAGCTGTTAAACATACCGTTGTAGAAGATAGAATACCGTACCTTAATAGCTATGATGTGCTGCTACAATACTTAACCACACTCGCTATTTCAGATGGTTTTTATCCTGATGAAATTTATGCTGAAGTAATTAACACCTTTTGCTACCAAGCACTCTCTAAGGAGCAGTGGCAATGGTTACTCAACTTTTTAGTACTGGGAAGCCAGAGTTTACAAACCTATGATGAGTATAAAAAGATAGAGATAGAAGAAGATGGCAAATTTAAAGTCAATAATCGTGGTATTGCCATGCGACACCGTTTTCAAATTGGTACTATAGTTAGCGATGCTAATTTAACTGTACGCTACCAAAAAGGAGGTTATATTGGATCTATTGAAGAGTTTTTTGTTTCTAAATTATCTCCTGGAGACATTTTTACTTTTGCAGGTAGAAATTTAGAATTCATCAGAATAAAAGAAATGCAAGTTCATGTGCGTAATTCCAGTAAAAAAACCAATAAAATCCCTAGTTGGATGGGTGGGCGCCTCACTTTTTCCGCACAAATGTCAGAATTACTGCGTGAAGAATTATATAAAGCCTCCTCCCCTAACTCCTCCAAAAAAGGGAAGCTTAGCGCTGAACTCATTTCTTTAAAACACATTTTTGATAAGCAGAAGGAAGAGAGTATAGTTCCAAAACCAAGTGAATTTTTGATTGAAACTTTTAAAACACGTGATGGATATCATCATATCTTTTATCCGTTTGAGGGTAGGTTTGTTCATGAAGCAATGGGTAGTTTACTTGGCTATCGCATAAGTTTACTTTCACCAATTACATTTTCTTTAGCCTTTAATGACTATGGTTTTGAATTACTTTCTGACCAAGAGATAGACCTACAACAGGTTTTAGATAATAATTTGTTTTCCACAGATTTTATGTTGAGTGATTTACAAAAAAGTTTAAATGCTACCGAGATGGCACGCAGAAAATTCCGTGATATTGCGGTAATTAGTGGCATGGTATTTACTGGCTACCCTAATAAAGGAGTAAAAATGAAACACCTACAAAGTAGTTCTCAACTTCTTTTTGACGTTTTTAGAGATTACGAAGCTGATAATTTACTTTTCCAACAAGCATTTACAGAGACTTTTGAACACCAACTAGAAGAAGGGCGTTTACGGTTGGCCCTAGAGCGTATTGCACAACAAGAGATTGTTTGGAAAGCATGCCAGAAACCAACACCATTTTCGTTCCCTATAATTACCGATCGCTTACGTGAGAAATTATCTAGCGAAAAATTAGCAGATCGCATCAAACGTATGACCGCCCTACTTACTAAAAAGTAGTTAACACATGGCTTTTTCTTATTTTTGTCACGAATGACAGAATCTATAGTTTTAAATGGTCAAACATTTACCCTACATTGTTCAGGTGCTCTTTTTTGGGAAGAAAAAAGCACTCTTATTGTTAGTGATATTCATTTCGGAAAAATATCACATTTTAGAAAACATGGTGCTGCGGTTCCCCAAAAGGCTATTCAGAAAAATTTTACACTTTTAGAGACTATCGTCACCCAATTCACTCCAAAAAATATTTGTTTTTTAGGAGATTTGTTTCACTCCTCTCTAAACGCAGAGTGGATTTTATTTGAAAATTGGGTAGCTACAACCAATGCTCAGTTATACCTGGTGGCAGGAAATCACGATATTATTTCTCCCTTAAGATATGAAGCATTAAATATTCAGGTAGTATCTGAAATAGTAACTCAAGGGTTTCTATTGACGCATCATCCCGAAGAACGCGAAGGACTTTTTAATTTCGCAGGACATATTCATCCCGCTATTAAATTAAAAGGTATTGGAAAACAGTTTTTAAAACTGGCTTGCTTTTTTAAATCGAATAACCAAATGATATTACCTGCCTTTGGAGAATTTACGGGTACATTTGTACTGCAGCCTACCAAAGAAAATGAAGTATATGCAATTGCTAAAGAAGAAATATTTAAGATTAAAATAGAATCATAATTGATCTAAGTTCATCTTTAAAGTGATACCATTAATAACAATATAAAAAGGCACTTAATTTTATCTTATGGAAAAGAAATTAGCACTTTTAAACGCAGCCTCTGTTCTCTTTGTGATTGTCATAAATTATATATCTCAAGCACTTAAATTTAACAATACTACTATTGGAGAAATCAGTAAACAATATGACAACCTGTTTACACCAGCAGGCTATGCCTTCGCTATATGGGGGCTTATCTTTCTTTCATTAGTTGGTTATGCTGTTTTTCAGGTCCGAAGAGCTTTTTTTAGCACTAAAACCACCGATTTCATCCTTCAAACTGGTTATTGGTTTGCCATAGCAAATTTTTTAAACGGTCTTTGGGTACTGGCCTTTGTTTACGACTATACGGGATTATCCGTGCTCATTATGTTTGGAATCTTATGTTCTTTGATTAAAATAATTCTAAATACTAATATGGAACGTTGGGATGCTCCCATAGAAATTATTGGCTTCGTTTGGTGGCCAGTCTGTTTGTATAGCGGATGGATTACGGTAGCTACCATTGCAAATGTCACCGCTTATTTAGCAAAACTTGGTTGGACAGGTGGTTTTCTATCTGAAACTACGTGGACCATACTTATGATTGGTATTGCAACTATCATCAACCTTTTGATTACCTATAAACGGAACATGCGGGAATTTGCTTTAGTTGCCGTTTGGGCTTTTGTGGCTATTTATTTCCGTCAGATAGATACGTTTCCAGTAATTGCCTACGCAGCAGCGGCAGCAAGTGCTCTATTATTTACATCCACTTTTTATCACGCCTATAAAAATAGAGCCACCGGCCCTGCTATTAAATTAAAAGAACGATTGGCAAAATAGAATGGCTTGTTATTTATAGCATCCTATTTACATCATAACCCCAAGATGGGTAGGCAAATATAATTTCTTTCATATCGTCAATAGTCATTTCTTTACGAATAGCCATTGAGAATAGATTAATTGTTTCTCCCGCATGTGGCCCAATAATATGCGCACCAACAATTGCTTTCGTACGTTCATTTACTAAAACCTTATAAGCATATACTGGAGCATTTATGCGCCTAGCATTAAACCAATCGGTTGCCGACTCATGGTTGACAGTAACATTTTTATACCTCTTTTTAGCTTCTTCCTCACTATAACCTACAGAAGCAATGTTGGGTAGCGTATAAACAACCGATGGAATCACAGGCGTATTAATCTTGGCTTTATTACCTTCTAAAATATTAGCTGAAACCGTATTAGCCTCTGGACCTGTCATTGACGTTAATGGCAATCCATGCTCGGAAACATCACCACAAGCATAAACATTTTTGTTTTTCGTGTTCTGAAGGTATTCATTTACTTCAATTCCTTTTGCACTATAAGCAACATTGGCTTTCTCAAGTTCAAGCATAGCTATTGCTGGCACACGACCTGCAGTATTAAAAACCATATTCGCTTTAATATGGTTGGTATGGCCATTTTGTTCAAAATGTACTTTAAACTTCTTTTTCCCTTTTTTAACTTTATTTACTTTCGCATTTAGTATGAACTTAATACCGATTTTTTTCGAATAATCGGTTAGTACGTCTACTAAGTCAGGATCAAATTCATTTAAAGGTCTTTCATGAGAATGTATAACCGTTACCTTAGCGCCAGCTCTTGCCGCCATATGCGCAAACTCCATTCCTATATACCCACCACCAACAAAAACCAACTGCTCTGGGAGTTTTTTTAAGTTTAGAAAATCATCACTCATTTTTAAGTATTCAGCGCCTTCAATAGGCAATTCTAAAGGCATAAGGCCTGTAGCAATCACAAATTTATCGGCTTCAATGATTTCATCGCCGACAACCATGGTATCTTCTGATAAGAAAGAAGCCTCGCCAGAAAAAGTAACAACCCCCAACGCTACTAAACTTTCTTCTGCTGCTTTCGGAATTGGTTTGGTAAACTTCTTTTTAAATTTTTGCATATCGCTCCAAAGCAGTCTGGGTAATTTTACAATTCCGTTTCCATTCATATTTTTAGCGAATTCTAAAACTTCTGTAGCTGCTAAAAGTGCTTTTTTAGGATCACAACCTCTTAAGGGGCAAGTACCTCCATAATCTCTACGTTCCGTAATTGCAACATGTAAACCTGCTTTTGCACACGTTTTCGCTACAGCTTGCCCTGCACTACCACCTCCTATTACAAATACATCAAATTTTTTGTTCGCCATCTTCTTATTTTTTATTGAAACACTAAGTTCTTTACTTTTTAAGACAAAAAGTGATTCATATTGATTAAAAATGAACGCAATGCATTTACGAGGTATGTTTATATTTGCACAAAAGTTTTAAGTTGAGCCAAAAAATCATTCAACAACTCTACGAACAGTCTCCGCAATTGCAGAAACTGCACACTGCCATTTCCAATTTTGAAAAAGAGAAAGGTATTATTAACATAAAAGGTCTTATAGGATCGTCTTTATCTTTTGTATTGACAGATGCTTTTAAGAACGCTAATACACCTTTTCTCCTAATCTTTAATGATAAAGAAGAAGCCGCTTATCATTTGAATGATTTAGAACAAATGATAGGGGAAAAAGACGTGCTCTTTTATCCTGGAAGTTACCGTAGACCGTATCAAATTGAAGAAACAGACAATGCTAATGTACTATTGCGTGCAGAAGTTTTAAACCGGATTAATTCGCGTAAAAAACCTGCTGTAATTGTTACCTATCCTGATGCTCTTTTTGAGAAAGTAGTGACCCGAAAAGAACTGGATAAAAACACATTAAAAATAAAGATTGAAGATTCTTTATCGCTAGATTTTTTAAACGAAGTACTCTTTGAATACAAATTTAAACGGGTAGATTTTGTTACAGAACCTGGAGAGTTTTCTGTTCGCGGTGGTATTGTAGATGTTTTCTCTTTCTCAAATGATGAGCCCTACCGTTTAGAATTTTTTGGTGATGAGGTAGAAAGTATCAGAACTTTTGATGTAGAAACCCAACTATCCCTTGAGAAATTAAATAAGATTACGATTATCCCTAACGTAGAAAACAAATTTTTAGATGAGTCTAGAGAGAGTTTTCTTCAATACATTGCATCAAACACCCTAATTTTTAACAGTGATCTAGAAGTTCTTTTAGATCGTTTAGATTCTTTTTTTGAGAAGGCAAAGGAAGCTTTTAGCAAACTTTCTAGTGATATAAAGCATGCAGAACCCAAAGCGCTATTTGTAGATTCTGAATTATTCAAAAAAGAGCTTGATGCATTTAGTCTAATTGTAGGCGGAAATCCTAACTTAAAGGAAATAGCGCACGAAATTCAGTTTAATACAAGACCTCAACCTTCTTTCAATAAAAAATTCGATTTATTAATTGATAGCTTAAACGAACAAGAAAAGGCTGGGTTCACCAATTATATCTTTTGTTCATCAGAACAACAAGCACAACGCTTTCATGATATTTTTGATGAAGTTGGAAAAAAAGTACATTACAAAACAGTAGTATTTCCACTTTTTCAAGGCTTTATAGATATCGATTTAAAAATAACCTGTTTTACAGATCATCAAATTTTTGAACGATACCATAAATTCCATTTAAAAAACGGGTATTCTAAGAAACAAGCCATTACGCTAAAGGAATTAACCCGTTTAGATATTGGCGATTATGTGACCCATATGGACCACGGTGTTGGAAAATTTGGTGGTTTACAAAAAATTGATGTGGAAGGCAAGAAGCAAGAAGCTATTAAATTAGTGTATGGCGAGCGCGATATCCTATATGTAAGCATCCATTCCCTTCATAAAATTTCTAAATTCACTGGCAAAGATGGTACGCCTCCAAAAATATACAAGCTTGGCTCTGGTGCTTGGAAAAAAGTAAAAGAAAAAGCGAAATCTAGAGTTAAGAAAATTGCCTTTGATCTTATTCAAATCTATGCAAAAAGAAGAACGCTAAAAGGATTTCAATATGCTCCTGATGGGTATTTGCAACACGAACTAGAGGCCTCTTTTATCTATGAAGATACGCCAGACCAAAGTAAAGCTACAGAAGATATTAAACGCGATATGGAAAGTGAGCGACCAATGGATCGTTTAATTTGTGGTGATGTAGGTTTTGGAAAAACTGAAGTTGCGATCCGTGCTGCATTTAAAGCGGTTGCTAACGGAAAACAAGTGGCTGTTTTAGTACCCACTACAATTTTAGCTTTTCAGCATAACAGAACATTTAAAGAGCGACTAAAAGATATGCCGGTTACGGTAGATTATTTAAATAGATTTAGAACTACTAAGGAGAAAAAAGACACCTTAGAACGCTTAGAAGCAGGTAAAGTTGATATTATTATTGGCACACACCAATTAGTAAACAAAAATGTAAAATTTAAAGACTTAGGATTATTAATTGTTGATGAAGAACAGAAATTTGGTGTAGCCGTAAAAGACAAATTAAAATCTATTAAAGAGAATGTAGATGTCTTGACATTAACAGCAACTCCTATCCCGAGAACATTACAATTTAGTTTGATGGCTGCTCGTGATTTATCGGTAATAAATACAGCACCACCAAACAGGTATCCTATTCAGAGTGATGTCATTCGCTTTTCAGAAGAAACCATCCGTGATGCGGTGAGTTATGAAATTCAACGAGGCGGACAAGTATTTTTTATCCATAATCGTGTAGAAAACATCAAAGAAGTTGCGGGTTTAATACAACGCTTAGTACCCGATGCTAAAATTGGAATTGGACACGGACAAATGGAAGGCAAAAAGCTAGAAATTTTAATGCTCGCTTTTATCAATGGAGAGTTTGATGTATTGGTCTCTACGACCATTATTGAAAGCGGACTAGATGTTTCTAATGCAAATACCATATTCATCAATAATGCCAATAATTTTGGTTTGAGTGATTTGCACCAGATGCGTGGACGTGTAGGACGAAGTAACAAAAAGGCATTTTGTTATTTTATTACACCGCCATATGAAGTAATGACCTCTGATGCTCGCAAACGAATTGAAGCTTTAGAGCAATTTACAGAATTAGGTAGTGGATTTAATATTGCCATGAAAGATTTAGAAATTCGTGGCGCTGGTGATATTCTTGGTGGCGAACAAAGCGGATTTATAAATGATATTGGTTTTGATGCCTATCAAAAAATCTTAGCGGAAGCTGTTGAGGAGCTTAAAGAAAATGAATTTAAAGACCTTTACGAAGAAATTGAAGGGCATACACATGAGAAAGTGTTTGTAAAAGAAACCCAGATTGATGCCGATTTTGAGTTGCTTTTCCCTGATGATTATATCAATAATATTACAGAACGATTAAATCTGTATACTGCACTAAATCTAATTACGGATGAAGAAGGTTTAAAGAAATTTGAATTAGACCTAATCGATCGTTTTGGAGAACTACCTATAGAAGCAGAAGATCTATTAAATTCTGTTCGTATAAAATGGATCGCTAATGCTATTGGTTTAGAAAAAATAGTGATGAAACAAGGTAAAATGATAGGATATTTTATCGCTGATCAACAATCTGCTTTTTACCAGAGTGCTAACTTTACAAAAGTATTACAGTTTGTACAAGCGCATCCTAAATTGTGTAAGATTAAAGAGAAACAAACGAGAAACGGATTGCGATTACTCTTAGTTTTTGAAACTATTAATTCTCTAGATAAAGCTTATCTAGCCATACAACACTTTGAAAAAGAAAAGAAACTAGCTACAAATTAATTTTTGGAGTGGTTTTTGTAAATTTAGAAATATGAAAAAAATACTCTTGTCAATACTCGCGTTATTTGCATTAAGTGTTAACGCGCAACACACCATATCAGGCACCTTTACGCCTGCCAAAGATTATACCTACCTTATAGCCTACCGTTTAAAACCTGGCACCCAAGCTTACACTGCAGATACTGCAATTAAATTTGGCAAATTCACGCTAAATATGCCTAAAAATGCGGCACCAGGAATGTATCGGTTGGTATATGCTGTACCACAAGACGAGTATAATTTTGACGTTATCTACAATGGTAAAGAAGATATTGTTTTAGACTTTAATACAGATGAAGGTGTAAAGTACAAGACATCAGAAGAAAACAGTATTTTAAATTCCTATTTGCACGAAATTAATGCTGCAGAAAAAGAACTAATAAACTTTTATACAGAACAAAGTACAAATCAAAAAAAATTCAAAGCATTAACAAAAATTCTTTCAGATATTCAAAAAACCTATGAAGCTAAATCAGAAGGATTGCTTGCCTATCATTTTATTTTGGGAAATGCGCCATATATTCCAAAAAGTTACAAGACAGTAGCACAATATGTTGCTTGTAAAAAAGAAAATTACTTTAAAGCTATTGATTTTAAAGATCCTATTCTACAAAGCTCTGTTTTTCTAACGGATAAAGTAGCAAACTATGTTTTTACTGCAGTACCGTTAAACCTTTCAGGTACCGAAGCATTAGAAAAAGAAGTTATAAAAAATGTTGATGATGTTTCTGCTCAAATTAGTGATTTAGGTCCAGATTTTAGATTTAACCTATACAATGAGTTGTGGAATACGGCGGTAGCCTACAACTATAATAAAGTAGCTGATTATATATACAGTAGCTACCTTAAAAACCTAGCTACTGCAACAGAAAACCTAGAAATTATAAAAACAATTGAGGCTCATAATAGATTGCG